>CALQLF020000038.1 GCA_943331345.2 Candidatus Planktophila lacus
GTTTCGCGGAGCACTGGGTAATAGGCGCGCCCTGCACGCGTCAGCTCCACCGCGCGGCTGTGGCGCGAAAACAGCTCCAGCCCCAAGTACTGCTCTAACAGCTTCACCTGGTGGCTGATGGCCGAATGGGACACGCACAGCTCTTCGGCCGCGGCCTTGAACGAACCATGGCGCGCGGCAGCCTCAAAACTGCGCAGGGCATTCAGGGGCGGGAGCACGCGCCGCATGCAAGGTCTCCGGATGAGAAAAATTCAAGGAAATTCGGTCGGAAACAGTTTGAGTTAGCCTGTGTTTTGCTGTCAACTGATGCAAGGAATTCACCAGCGGAGCCGGTCCATGCCTGAAGTTTCCACCCTGCCGCCGCGCACGGCGCTGGTCTCTGCCGGTGCAGATGGTCTGGGGCGCGTTATCGCACGCGCCTTGTTGGCGGAGGGCGCCCAGGTCCATGTGTTCGACCGCTCAGCCGAGGCGGTGGCCGCGTTCCTTACGGAAAACCCTGGTGCCAGTGGTACGGTGGCAGACATCAGTAGCCCCACCGAAGTCGAGCGCGTCTTTGCCGACCTGAAAGCCCGCTACGGCCGTCTCGACTTGCTCGTGAACAACGCCGGCATTGCCGGGCCGGTGGGGCTGGTGGAAGACAACGATGTGGGCGAATGGGACCGTTGTATCGGCGTGAACTTGAGCGGCATGTTCTACGTCACGCGGCTTGCTGTGCCGTTGCTGAAAGCGGCTGGTGTTGGCGCCTGCATGGTGAATATTTCTTCGACCGCGGGTCTGTTCGGTTGCCCCATGCGTTCGGCCTACGTGGCTACCAAGTGGGCCATCATTGGGCTTACGAAGACTTGGGCCATGGAACTGGGCCCGCACGGCATCCGCGTGAACGCCATCTGCCCGGGTAGCATCAACGGCCCGCGAATCGAACGGGTGATCGCGGCGGATGCCGCGGAGCGTGGCGTGGACCCTGAAGTGGTCCGGCAGATGTACTACCAGCAAGTGTCCATGCGCGGCTTCGTGGAAGCGGAAGACGTGGCCAGCATGGTGGTGTACTTGGCCAGCCCCGCCGGCCGCATGATCTGCGGGCAAGCGCTGGGTATTGATGGCCACACCGAAGGTTTTTCGGCGAACTGAACCGGTAACACCGGTTCCTTTGGAGTCACACGAATGATGATGCAGGCAGCCTCTTACGCCGCTTTCGGCAAGGCGCGTGAAGTACTGGTGGTGGGGCCGCGCGAAGCGCCGCAAGCCGCGCCCGGCGAAGTGCTGGTGCGTCTTGCTACTTCCGCTGTGAACCCGAGCGATGTGAAGAAGCGTGCCGGTTCGCAGCCGGCAGCCTTGGCGGGCGGCGACCTCGTGCCGCACAGCGATGGTGCCGGCACCATCGTGGCGGTGGGTGAGGGTGTGGACCCCGGCCGCGTTGGTGAGCGCGTGTGGACTTACCAGGCGCACTTCCAGCGTCGCTTCGGCACGGCGGCGCAGTACGTAGCGCTCGAGTCGCGGCGCGCCGTACGCTTGCCGCACAACGCTTCGTTCGCTGTGGGCGCTTGCTTAGGCATTCCCGTCATGACGGCTCACCGCTGCGTGTTTGCGGACGGCAGTGTCGCTGGCCAGTTGGTGTTGGTGACGGGCGGCGCTGGGCGCGTGGGCCGCTATGCCATCCAGTTTGCCAAGCACGCTGGCGCCACGGTCATCGCCACGGCGAGCAATGCCGTAGATGCCGCCGAGTGTCGCGAACTGGGCGCTGTCGAAGTGTTCAACCACCGCGAAGCGGGTTGGGGCAAGCAGGTGGACGCTTGGGCAGCAGCGCACCGAACCGCTGGCAAAGTCGACCGCGTGGTGGATGTGGAGTTCGGCGCGAATCTCCCCGAAGTGCTCGATTGCCTGCGCGTAGGTGGCGTTATCGCCACCTATTCGTCCACGCAGGTCACGGAGCCCAAGCTCCCGTTCTTTCGCATGTTGTACATGGACATCACGCTGCGCATCGTCATCGTGTACGCCATGCCGGAAGAAGCCAAGCAAGCTGCTATCGCCGACATCACTCGCGACTTGGCTGCAGACCGTCTGCATCACCGGATTGCGGCGGAAGTGCCGCTAGTAGACATTGCTCATGCCCACGAGCTCATCGAACAGGCCCAGGTGCGTGGCTGCGTGTTGGTCAATCTTCCGGAGTAAGTCATGCGTCACTCTGCTTTGAAGTCGCAACGGCTGACACCGCTAGTGTGGTTGGTGGTGACGTGTTCCTTGTCGCCCGTCGCAGCTAGCGCAGTCCGCACCAGAAGCGGGGCTACTCCTCCCCACACGGTTGGAAGCCCGCTACACGTGACGGCAGCGGGGGAAAGCCTCGTTGGTGCCATCGACTCTGTCGTGCCTGGCGTAGCGGTATTCAAAGGTATTCCGTATGCCGCACCGCCAGTGGGTGCGCTGCGTTGGGCGCCGCCGCAGCCGGCGCAGGCACGCAGTGGACAACAAGCGGCTACGGCTTATGCCCCGGGCTGTTTCCAAGACAGCTACAACACCGACTGGTATCGACGTGTCGGCGCGGCTTTCGGTGTGCCTGCCGGCCAGTTCAGCGACCCGCCCTTCAGTGAGGACTGCCTGTACCTGAACATATGGACGACGAGCCTGCCTGCCACACCAACCGCACAGCAGGGCAAGCTGCCCGTGATGGTGTGGTTGCATGGTGGCAGCAACAAGGGTGGCTGGAGTTTCGAAGCCAACTATCATGGCGCGCGCTTGGCGGCGGCTGGCCCGGTAGTGGTCGTCACGGTCGGTTATCGCTTGGGCGTCTTTGGGTTCTTCTCGCATCCCGAGCTCGCCGCCGCTGGCGTTTCGCCCAACTTCGGGCTGCAGGACCAAATAGCCGCCTTGCGTTGGGTACAGGCCAACATCGGAGCGTTCGACGGTAACGCCGCCAATGTCACGGTGTTCGGTGAATCCGCGGGTGGCAAGGACATCGGGTACTTGCTGGCGTCGCCGCAGGCACGGGGGCTTTTCAAACGGGCCATCGTGCAGAGTGGCGGCTTCGAAATGACAGACCGCGAAACGGTGGCAACCATGGCCGACGCTGGTGCCAAGGTGGCGAACCGTCTGGCTAGTAGCGCGCAACCCAATCAATCCGCCTCCACGAACGCCGTTGAACCGGAACTCGCGAAAGCCAACCGTTCTGGTCTTTCCCTACTCCGCGCGCAACCTGCTGCGGCGGTATTTGCTGCTGCGAAGGAAGTGCTGCCAGGGCACGACTACACGCCGGTCGTGGACGGGAGCAGCGTTACGCAAACACCGGCACGTGCCATGCGTGGAACTGTTCCTTACGATTTGTTACTGGGCTTCAACGGCGCCGAGAACCACATGTACGACCGCGGCGATGTGGCTGCCTTTGAATCCTATATTCGCGATTGGCCAAAGCCGGTGGCTGATGCCTTGTTGGCGCGTGCGGCGCGTGAAAAAGAGGCTCGCCATGGACGCGACGTGGTGAATACCTTCATCGACAACGCCTGCTCCGGCTACACCATGGCGGCGGCCGTGAACCGGGGCGAAAAGCAGGCGTGGCTCTACCACTTCACCCGTGTGCGGGAAGGCAAGGGCGGCAAGACGCTGCTGGCGTACCACGGCTCGGAGATTCCTTACGTCTTCGACACGCATGACGCCTGGCTGCCGACCACTGCCGCGGACCGCAACCTGACCAAGACGATGATGCGGTATTGGCTGAACTTTGCCACCAACGGCAACCCCAACGGCCTAGGAGTGATGGCGTGGCCGGCGTTCGCTGGCCCGAATCCGCAGGTGCAGCAATTAGATGTGGTGGTGGGCACCAAGCACGCACCCGAACATGAACTTTGCGTTGCCTTGCGGGACCAACTCTACCCGGGCTGACTGAGACGCTGGGCTCGCGGTGCTATCGCACCGCAGCGCTACGGTTTCCAGGCGCAATAAAAAAGCCGGCAGGGTTGCCCTTGCCGGCTTTGTCTAAGGCCTTGGCCCTTAGCCTTTAGCCCTTCACGCGCCAGCCGCCTTCGTAGGCCTCGCGAGCCGTCTTCGAGTACGGCACCGGCGAAACGATGGCGCGAATCTCGATTTGCTCGTGGCGTTCCACGGTGGTCTTGCGCGAACCACCGTCCGGCTCGCCCCACACAATCTTCACTTCGTTGCCAATCTTCACGTCCGCGTCGACCGTGGCCAGCGAGAGCATGGAGCGCTCGTTATAGCTGTAGCCGGTGAACATGGAGAAGCCAGCATCATGGCCGTCGGCAACGACCTTGTCGTAGTTCGAGTTGGCGTAATTCGACAACGGCAGGTCGATGTACTTGTAGCGGTTCTCGCCGGTGAACATCGAAGCGAATACCTTTGCTACGTCTTCGCCGTTCCACGCGAGCGTTACTTTACGGCGCTTGGTCTTGTCCATCTTCTCGAGCGCTTCGCGGCCGATGAAGTCATGGTCGAACTTCACGAACGGGCCGTAGCCGATGTCGTAAGGCGAAACGTAGTAGTCCTCGATGTTCTGCGACAGGTAGCTACCGCCGAGCGCACCGGTGGCTTCGTAGCTGGCAGCCGGCAACCACTCGCGGAAGGCCTTCATCTTTTCGCCGGTGTACACGGCCGGTAGCGGAGAGGGGATCCAGCCGGATTCCAGCGTGTTGGTGGCGTAGGCGCGTGAACCAACCTGATACAGGCCATGGTTCTTGCCCACTTCGAGAATGGCGTTCTTCACCTCGTCGCCTTCGCCGTAGGGGCCCCAAATCTCGAGGCCCGGCGCGCCGGCCATGCCGTGGCGCAGCGCGCGCACTTGACGGCCAGCGATGTTGATGTAGCCCATGTTGAAGAACTTGATGTCCGGCATCGGGCCGCCGTTCAGCTCTTCAATGATGGCCTTCGCGTTGGGGCCTTGGATCTGGTAGCGGTAGTACTGGCGCACCACTGGCTTGCCCATCGGGCGCGAGGGCGAACGGTCGTCCTTGATGATCTGGACGTCGAAGCCCCCCGTCTCGGCGTGGAACATGATCCAGTTGGCCGAAGGAGCGCGGCCGACGAACACGTACTTGTTCGGCGAGAGGTGAAACAGGATGCCGTCGCCGATGACGTGGCCGTCGTAGCTGACGGGCACGAACTGTTTGGCCTTCTCGGGCGTGAAGCCTTCAAAGCTGTTGATGGCGAGGTAAGACAGGAGCTTGGTGGCGTCCGGGCCTTCAATGAACAGGTCCACCATGTGGTGCGACTGGTCGAACAGCACGGCGGACTTGCGCCAGGCTTCCTGCTCGGAACGCCAGTTGCTGAATTCGGGGGCGACGACCGGGTACACGTAGGCGCCGATCTGCGAGTTGCGCAGTAGGTCGACGGTGTTGCCGGCGGCCTTCAGGACCTCTTCGAGATTGCGTGGGCTCATGCGGGTTTGCTCCTGTGGGGGACAAGCGGGACGGCCGGGCTGTTCGGCCCAGATTGTGCCGGGCCCTTCGGCCCAGAGTAGGCCAAAAGGTTAGCATAGTTGTAGAGGTTGCATACAAAAATTGTAGAGGTCGCATACAATAACGCGCGGGACGAGAACCGCCCTTGTCTTGTTGCAGAGCAAAAGAAAACTGCCTGTTTCCTGCTGGAAACGCCGCGGAATTCGCGGTTTTAGCCGTGGACGCGACGTAGCAGACCGATGAGGGTGTCGAGTTCGGCGCGGGTGAAGCGCGATTTCAACCAGGCCTCGTGTTCGCGGATGGCAGCCTTGGCACCTTGCAGTGCCTTTTCGCCAGCAGGTAGCAGGTTCAGCGTTTGCTTGCGCCCATCCGTGGGCGACTGGCCGCGCACGAGGTACCGCCGCTCCTGCAAGCGATTCACGATGGCCATGACGGTGGCGCGGTCCAGTTGTAGCCGCTGGGCGAGTTCCGTTTGGGCAATGCCGGGGTGGTCTGCCACCAACCAAAGCACGGACACCTGCTTCTGGGTCAGGTCGAGATCCGCGAAGGTTTCCGTGAAGTGGCGGTAGACGCTGCCGTGCGCGCGGCGGATATGAAAGCCCACGATGTCATCGATCTCGCCGATGAACTCGTCGCGTTCGGGCTGGGCGGCGGTTGCGCGCTTCGAAGGCCTGGGCACTGGGAAAGGTTCCTCCACAAACGGCGCCAGTCTACTGCAACTGCTGCCTCCACTCGCCCATCCGCGCCATAATCGGCGCATGGAACTGAATCTCGAAACATTTCTTCACGGCGGCCAGACTGGTTTGCGCTTGGTGGGCCGACTGAACGGTGCCACGGCACTGCAGTTGGAACAATGGTTGCAACACCATGGGGAGCCCAGCCCCGCAGTGTGGGACATCAGCGCCCTGCAGTATGTTTCGAGTGCAGGTCTGCGAGTTCTGCTGGCGCACGAGAAGCGACGCCGCAAGACGGGTGCCCCTGCCACTTTGCTCGCGGGGCTGCAGCCGGCGGTACGTGAAGTGCTGGTCATCACCGGGCTCGGGGAGTTCTGGCCCCAAGTGGCAGAATTGCCGCTCGAGTCTGCAGCAGCCGTGACCGCCGCCACGGAGTCTTCTACCGAGCCCTCTACCGAGTCTTCTGCGGGGCCTTCGGGCACTTTGGTGCGCTGGCAGCAGGCCGCTGGTGTTGCCGCCAGCTTGGCGGAGTTGCGCGTGGCGTTTGGACGCGGTGGTTTGGGCGCGCGCCGTGCGACGGCTGCGGCCAACCCCGTCGATTTCTTCAGCCTGCCTGGGGTTTTGGCGCTCCGGCAGGCCGATGGCGAGACCGATACCTTGCTGGTGGCCAACCCGGCCGAACGGTTCGTGCGGCTGGAGGATGCCTGGGCCTTGGCGGGTAGCCCAGCCACCGTTCTGTGCCTCCAAGTGCCGCTTACTGCGGCACAAGTTCTCGCGACCATCAGCCAGAGCGTACCCGGCCCGTGGTACGGCCTGCTGGCCGCGGCGCCAATGGAAGTAGGTGCTCGCATCTCGCTTTCGGTACTGCCACCAACGGCGGCAAACGAACGCGCTACCGGCTGCTCTGTGCCAGTTACCGGCCTCGACATTGCGGACCTGAATGCAGCGGCGTCGTTGGACACAGTGCTGGATGCGCTGGCTGCTGTGGTGGGCGAAGGCTTGCAGAGCAGTGCAGTGACAGACTTCCCGGCTGGCACTTGGCTTTGGATTTGGTCAGCTACGGTGCCAGTGGCAGCCAACGAACACGGCTTGACGCTCGATGCGCCTGAAGCTGACGACGAGACGGAACTGCTGGTGCGGACGCTCTATGCCGACTGCAAACATGTGCAGTTGTCACGGCTCTCCGGCGGCTTTTCCGCAGCCACGTGGTTGGTGGCTAGTAGCGATACGGCCGGTCGTCAGCACCTGCCCACTGTATTGAAGGTGGGCCCTCCCGCCATGATGAACCGCGAGAACACAGCGCACGAAAGGTATGTGCGCCCCTTCATCTTGAACAACGCTTCCGTGGCGTTGGGTAACGCCACGCAGGGCGACTCGGTGGGTTTGCGTTACAACTTCGTTGGCATTACCGGCGACACCCAAGGGCTGCAGACCTTGATGCGTCGTTGGAACGCAGGTGAAGGCGATACCGTGACGACGCTGTTCGGCCAGTTGGCGCGTAGTACCTTGCGGCCTTGGTACGGGCAGGCGCGCCGACAACCGACGCGGCTCTATGCGAACCACACGCCGTTGCACTTGTTCACGGGCTTGCTGGGTGTGGCCCGCGATTTTCTACCGCACGATTTACAACAACGCCGATTGTTCTGCGCCCCGCTGGGCCGCGAATTGCCCAACCCTTGGTGGTTTCTGGAGCACCGCTGGTCACGTCTGCACGAGTACGCTATCGACTGCCAAGTGGCTGTCACGCACGGTGATTTGAACCTCAACAATGTCTTGTCCGATGAGCGGGGCAACCTGTACGTCATCGACTTCTCCGAGACGCGCGAACGTTCGGTGGCAAGCGACTTTGCACGGAACGAGCCAGTGTTCTTGCTGGAGCAAGCCACGCTGGAAAATGATGAAGACGAGGCGCGCTTCTTGCGGGATGTGGAACGTTGCTACACCCTGCCCGCAGAGGCCGGCAGCTTTCTGCCGACGCTCCCGGAAACACTGGCAACGGTGGATGCCAATCGCTTGGCCTTCCTGCGCGAACAACGGCAATTGGCGAGCGACTATCTGGGCGCCGACGCACCACTGCAGGCTTGGCTGTTGCCGGTGTTGGAGTGGACTTTGCCCATCACACTGTTCGGCAACCGGCCAGAGCGTCTGCGACGCACGGCTACTTGGGTAGCCGCGCTGCAGCTCGAGTTGCTACAGGCTGTCGCGCAGGAGGCGGCGGAGGATTTTGCCTGAGGCCGACTTCGGCACCACGTCGATGAAGGTGACGCGGTGTAGCTGCTTGTAGGTCGCTACCTGTTTCGCGATGAACGCGCGAATCTCCTCCGCCGTGGCGCTGGCGCCCGGCTTCAGCACCACAAAGGCCACGGGTAGTTCGCCGGCTTCGTCATCGGGCAAACCGATGACGGCGGAATCCGCTACTGCCGGGTGCGTGAGCAGCAGGCCTTCGAGTTCCGCCGGCGGTACTTGAAAGCCCTTGAACTTGATCAGCTCCTTCAAGCGGTCGACGATGAACAAGTAGCCGTCGTCGTCGAAGTAACCCACATCACCCGTATGCAGCCAACCCTCGGCGTCCACGGTGCTCGCAGTTGCTTCTGGGTTGCGGTGGTAGCCCACCATCACCATGGGCCCTTGCACCCACAGTTCACCACGTTGGCCCGGGCCAACCGAAGCGCCGGTCTCCGGGTCCACGATACGCGCCTTGGCGTTCGCTACCGTCATACCGACCGACCCCGGCTTGTCACGGCCGATGGGGGTGAGGTGCGACACAGGTGACAATTCCGTCATGCCATAGCCCTGCACGAGTGGGCAGCCCAATCGTGCGGAAGCTTCTGCCGCCACTTCAGCGGCCAAGGGTGCAGCGCCGCTGAAGATGACGCGGACTTTGCTGAAGTCCACGCCGTTCACTGCCGGATGTTTGGCGAGCAGCACGGCTACGGGTGGCGCGATGAAAGACAGCGTGATGCCGTACTGCGCATGGGCCTTCAGATAGAGCTCGAGGTCGAAGCGGGGCATGGTGACCACGGTGGCGCCATAGGCCAACGCCGTATTCATGATGACCTGCTGGCCATAGATATGGAAGAACGGCAGGAAGCCCATGAGCACATCGTTGGCACCGTACTGCATGGCGCTACCGACCTGCAGCAGATTGGACAGCATGCTGCGGTGGGTCAGTTGCACGCCCTTCGATAGCCCGGTCGTACCAGAAGAAAACGGCAGCGCAATAATCTCGCTGGTGTCGGCGGCGGAATCGAGCGGCAGGGGTGTGCCATACCAACTTTCCAGCGAGGGTGCCGCATCACTTTGACCGACCACGGCGAAATCCGTGACAGCTGTGCCCACTGCACCTGCCTGCGCGGTGGCCAGCATGCCGGGAACCGTAATGAGCCGCTTGGCGCCGGTGTTCTCCAGTTGGTGGTGAATTTCGCGTTCGCCATAGCCGGGGTTGATGGTGGTGATGACGCCACCGGCGAGGATGATGCCGTGCATCACCAGCGCGTATTCCGGGAGGTTGGGCAGCATGACGGCGACGGACTCGCCGGGTTGCAGGCCCCGTTCACGTAAGCCACCTGCCAGACGGCAGACACCCTCCACCAACTGCGCGTAAGTGAGGCCACGGCCCGTAGCAGCGTCCACTAGCGCTAGCTTGTCCGGGTGGCTGGCGGCGTGCCGTAAAGTGAACGCCGGCAGTGGCACGTCCGGCAGGTCGAGGTCCGGGAAGGGACTGTGATAGATGTGCGGTGCGGCCTGGCTCATGGAATTCCCTCGGTATGCCGCGATTGTAGTCGCCCTGTGGCACTGCCGGAACGCCAAAAGTAGGCCAGAATGCGCTGAGTGCCCCGTAGATCTGGGGCTATCGGGGAGGCCGAATGAAGTTGGTTGGACGCATTGCCTTGGTGACGGGCAGTAGCTCGGGAATCGGTCGCGGCGTGGTACTGGCTTTCGCCAGCGAAGGTGCCGATGTCGTCATCAATCATCCAAGCCCTGCTGAGGCCAAGGCTGCTGCTGCAGTAGCGGCCGAAGTCGAGGCCTTGGGGCGTCGCGCACTGGTGGTTCAAGCGGACGTCAGCGATGAATCGCAAGTGGCCGCCATGGTCGCCGCCGCGCATGCCGCCTTTGGTCGCATCGACATTCTGGTAAACAATGCCGGCATAGCCGCGGCGGGTGCTGTCCACGAATTGGACGCCGCCATCTGGGACCGCGTCATTGCCGTCCATCTTCGCGGAACCTTTCTGGTCACCCGGGCTGTTTTGCCCGAGATGTACGCCCGCGGCACTGGTCGCATCATCAACACGGCGTCGCAGTTGGCTTACAAGGGGGCGCCGGGCTTTTCGGCCTACACCGCAGCCAAGGGCGGCATCTTGTCGTTCACGCGCACCACGGCGCTGGAACTGGGTGCCCGGGGCATCACTATCAACTGTGTCGCGCCCGGCGCCACGCTGACGCCCATTCTGGACGATGTGCCGACCGAGGTACTGGACCAGATTCGCGCCGCCATTCCGCTGGGGCGCTTGGCTGAGGTGGCGGATATCGTCCCCAGCTACGTGTTTCTCGCTAGCGACGAGGCGCGGCACTACCAAGGGCAGTGCCTCAGCCCCAACGGCGGCGACGTATTTCTGTAGCCGGTTCACATCCCGGGTAATCCCTACTGTCCGGCGCCTTGCCCGCATGTCTAGAATCCGTTCGAGTTTCTTGGAGTTTTCGCCATGCGCCGTTCCGTAGCCCTTTTGTCCCTCGCCCTGTGCACCGTTGGCGCTGGCGGCATTGCCAGTCCTGCCTTCGGCGAGGCGCCGGTGGGCAGTGCCTACCCCCGCGCTGTCGCAGCCGGCTACAAGGCGCTAACCCTGTGCAGTGCCATGTTCGATGGTGGCCGGACGCAGGAGCAGGCCGAGGCTCTCGAACTCGACGGCATCTACCCCGAATACAGCCCCTTGATGAAGGAACTCGTGGCTGAGAGCGACGAGGATAGCGCCACGGTGCTGGTCGCCTACAGCGCTACGGTGCCGCCGCGTTCGGCCAGCTGGCACAAGGGCCAGGGCTGCACATTGCGCCCCATCGGTTGGGCCTTGCCAAAGGATGCCACCCCGCCGCGCGCCAAATTCGTTTCGCCGTTGGAACTGCTGGAAACCGACGCAGCCGCTTGGCCACAAGGCGATACCGATGCAGTACTGATGAAGGCACCGAAGACGCTCGCTCCGGTGGCGGCCAAGGCGTTCGTGCCCGAAGTCTACGGTGCGAATACGCGCACCACGGCCGTGGTGGTGGTCAGCGGCGGCAAGATTGCCGCCGAGCAGTACGCGGAAGGCTTCACGCTGCATACGGCGCAACGCACTTGGTCCGTCGCCAAGAGCCTCACGGCGACGCTCATCGGCGCCGTGGCGCAGCAAGGCTGGATCCGCATCGACAACTACGCGAACATTCCCGAGTGGGACAACGCCGTGCTGGACCCGCGTCGCAACATCACGGTCGACCATTTGCTACGCATGTCCAGCGGGCTGTACACGCCAGATCCGGGCAGTCGCACTGATGCGCTCTACTTCGGTGGCGGCACAGTTCAGGAACTCGCCACCAGTTGGCCGGTGGAAGTGGCGCCAGGCACGCGTTTTCGCTACTCGAATACCGACACCTTGCTCGCGGTGCGTGCGGTACGCGCCAGCGCGCCGAGTGAAGCGGAGTTTCAGGCTTGGCCCGGACAGTTCTTCGCTTCCATCGGCATGACGCGCACAACCGCGGAGCGCGACTGGCGCGGTAACTTCATCTTGTCGAGCCAGGTATGGACCACAGCGCGTGACCTCGCTCGCTTCGGTCTGTTGTACCTGAACCAGGGGCAGTGGAACGGGAAGCGTTTGTTGCCGCTGGACTGGGACAAGGACGTGGCTAAGGCCTTTGGCCCGCAGCCTGAAGGTCCGATGGGTTATGGCCTGTCGTTCTGGTTGCTGAACCATTCACCGGGCGTGCCGGAAGATACATTCGCTGCCATCGGCAACCGTGGCCAGTACGTGGTCATTGTGCCGTCGCGTCAGGTGGTCATTGTGCGTCGCGCGGAGGACCCCGCCGGCAGCGGCTTCGACATTGCCCGCTTCACGGCTGACGTGTTGGCCGCGCTTCCCGCCAAGAAGAAATAAGCGTCGCGAGCAAGCTCGCTCCTACAAGGAGCACTACTTGCTCGCAATCTTCCTGCCTGTGGGAGGGAGCTTGCTCCCGACAGTCGCGAGCAAGCTCGCTCCTACAACGGGCCCAACAGCTCGCTCCTACAAGAGTTTTTCTAGACGTAGCGCGCGCGCAGCAAATCGGCTGCGCTGGTATCTAGCAGGTCGGCGCGGCGCACTTCTTCGAAGCGGGCCATCAGGTCTTCCACGCGCAGCCGGCGTTTTTCGGCCCCGCTAACGTCGTGAATGATCTGCCCGCGATGCATCATCACCAAGCGGTCGCCGTAGGTCACGGCCTGCTGCATCGAGTGCGTCACCATCATGGCGGTCAGGCTATCGCGCGCGATGATTCGGTCTGTGATGCGCACGACTTGGTCGGCGCTACGCGGGTCCAGCGCGGCGGTGTGCTCGTCCAGCAACAGCAGCTTCGGCTTCAGCCAGGTTGCCATCAGTAGCGTTAGCGCCTGACGTTGACCACCGGAGAGACTGCCGATGGCATTGTCCAGGCGAGTCTCGAGGCCCATGCCCAAGCCTAGAATGGCCGCGACCATATCGGCGCGGTGGCTACCGGCCAGCGCGAAGCCCAGGCCGCGCGCTTGCCCGCGGCGTGAGGCCAAGGCGAGGTTCTCCGCCACGGAAAGCGTGGGCGCCGTGCCACTGAAGGGGTTCTGGAAGACGCGGCCGATATGCTGGGCGCGACGGTGTTCAGCCCACTGCGTCACGTCTTCGCCACCAATCTTGATGCTGCCCTCGTCTACTAGGAACGTACCCGCCACGGCGTTCAACAGCGTGGACTTGCCGGAACCGTTGGTGCCGATGACGACAACGAACGAGCCGGGCTCGATGTTCAGGTTCACGCCCTGCAGCGAGCGAACCTCGTTGGCCGTGCCGGCGTGGAAAGTCTTCCGGATACCGTTGAGTTCAAGCACGGGAATCTCCCGACACGGGGGCGCTGATGCGGCGACGCAGTTTGGCGAAGGTACCCGGCAGCACCAGTGCGCCGAACACGAACACGGCGGTGATGAGCTTCAGGTCGTTCGGGTCCAGGCCCCAACGCAAGGCCACCGCCACCAACAAGCGGAACAGCACCGAACCGAACACGGCACCGGCCAGCAAGTAGCCAAAACGGTTGGTGCCAACCAATGCCTCACCGATGATGACACTGGCCAAGCCCCACACCAGCATGCCGATGCCCATCTGCGCATCGGCAAAGCCCTGGTACTGCGCCAGCAAAGCGCCGGCCATGGCCACCAAGGCATTCGACAGGGCCAGACCACCCGTGAGCAGCACCCCATCGCTGGAGCCCAGCGCGCGCACCATTTGGTCGTTGTCGCCGGTAGCACGCATGGCAAGACCCAGATGCGTGCGGAAGAAGGCGTACAGCAACACTCCCACCAAGACCACGAGACCCAAGCTGAGCCCGAGCAGGGTCAAATCGCGCACGGCTGCTTCACGGCCGAACAGCAGCACCTTTTCGGTACCGAAGTGCGCGGCAAGCTTCGCAGCTTGGTCGGCGAATGTGGTGACATTCATGAGCGGCACGTTGCTCTTGCCCATGACATGCAGGTTCACGGAGTAAAGCGCAGTCATGACGATGATGCCGGAGAGCAACGCGTTAATCTTGAAGCGCGTATGCAGCACGCCGGTGATCAAGCCCGCGACGGCACCAGCCACTGCGGCTGCCAAGGTGGCATACAAGGGGCTGTGGCCCGTGACGAGCAGCGCTGCCGCTACGGCAGCACCCAAGGTGATGGAACCTTCCGCGGTCATATCCGGGAAGTGGTAGATGCGGAAGCTGATGAACACACCCAGTGCGACCAGCGCCAGGATGAGCCCGATGATGAAAGCGCCCAGCAGCAGGCTCATGGCTTGGTCTCCAGCGTGAGCGGGGCAACCCAGAGCGCCCCGCGAGTGAAGGCGCTTTCCAGGGTGGCGTCGGCGTCACGGTCGTCTGCCAACAAGTGCAGCACATCCTGGACGGTGTCGTGTTCGAACCAAGGGCGCAGAGCAGTGGTCACTGTCAGGTTGCCACGGGGCAGAGCCCGGAAACGGAAGGCGGCGGCGTGAAGATGACCTTCCACCGAACTGCCGGCGCCCAAGGGGCGCAGGAAGGGAGCGAGTGCAGCAGGCACAGTGCCGGACTTGGCCACTACACCGCACACTACGGCTGAAGCCCGGACATGGGCCTTTTCCGTGGTGAAAGACAGCCATTGCCGCACTTCGGGAAAGCCGAGCGGGGAGCCGGTAGTTTCTGTTGGACTGCGTCGCAGCGAAGCGCCAGCCAACCCCGCTGATTCACCGGCGATAACCAAGCAGGCCAAGTCGGCACCCGCCAACTCGAGCACGAGTTCTGCCAAAGCCCCCATGCTCACTTGCTCCGCGCCTTCCACAGGTTCGAAGCGCGCCAACTGCGTGAAGGTGCCTGTGCAAGCCAGGCCGTACAAGCTTTGCATCTGGGGCACATAGCTGCCTTCAGTGACTAGCGTGTCGCAGGTACGCGAGCCGTCGCCGGGCTGGTAAGCCGCCGCACCAGCAACGGCGAGGAATTCTCCGTAACGCTCCTGGCACTCTTCGTAGTGGTCGCCAAAGGCACCGAGGCCCAAAGCGACGAGGTCCGGCTTCACATCAAGCGTGGTGTTGTTGGCCGCAGTGAATGCAGCGTTAGCCAACAAGGAAGGGTTGCCGTAGGCGCGGGCGCGCATTCCTTGGGTACCCTGCCGGTGCAGTTCGCCGCGCACGTTGGCACGCGTGAAAATCTCGACGGCGGGCGCGCTCGCGGCGGCTGCCTTCGCCGCCGGTGCTGCGGCCAGGAGCATGCCGGCCATGCCGGCCATCTCGAGTACTTCGCGCACGGCTTCCGTGGGCTGCTCGACGATGAAGCTGCCGCCCACCGCTTTCAGCCGCTTGTAGGCGGTGAGCAGGCAGCGCAGCCCCAGCGAACTGACAAACACGATGCCACTCATGTCCAGCACGAGTTGGTCGTGGCCGGCACGAACCAGTTCGTCCAGTGCCTTGGCGAGATGGTCGGACCAGGTGCCGTCCAGTCGCCCGGTGGCTACTACACGAGTATGGCCCTCGGCTCGGGTGTGCGAAATCTCCACGCAGGTGTCCTCGGGTTCAGTGGCCGCGGGTGGCGTTGTCGTTGCGTTCGCCGGAGGCGTCGATGAGCACTTGGGCTTCGTCGGCGACACCCGGTGGCAAGTGCCACTTCGGGAACTTCGCCAGGGCGACGAGGTTCAGGTTGAAGCGTTCGGGTACGCGGTTGATTACCGGTACGTCCTTGAGGTTGCGGCCACCGAGGACATCGGCGGCCAAGTCGCCGGTTTCCATGCCCACGGTAAGGAAGTCGGCGCCAAGGTCGAAGATGGCCCCCTTGCGTACATTGCCCGGCGACAAGGTGAAGGTGGGAATGCCGGCTTGCAACCCGACCTTGATGACGGAGTCGACGGACACGAGCACCATCACGTCGCCGGTAACAATGAAAGCTTCAGCACCACGCGAGGCCAGCGACGCGGCCGCCTCACCGACACTCGAGGTAGTGTCCACGGTGGCTTCGAGCACCTCGATGCCGAGCCTCGCGCACACTTCGCGCACGGACTTGGTATAGGCCTCGGAGTTCACTTCAGCCGAATGCCAGACCAAGCCCAGTTTGCGCAGCCCCGGGTTCATGCGACGCGCCAAGGCGAGTGGCTTTTCCACGGGAATGAAGCTGTCGGCACCAGACATGTAGGGCGGATGGCCCAGAGGATCCGTTTCACTGACGCCGACTCCAGCGATGGAGGACTTGGTCAGCACACCGAAGACATGGGGCACTTGGTGTTGGCGGTTCACATTCGCTACGGCCTGCATGGAGGCCGTGGACACCGTGATGATCAGATCGAAGGAGCCGTCCGTCACGCGGCGGGCAATGTCGTTGGCCGTGGCCAATTCGCCCTGTGCGTTGAATTTCTGCAACTGCATGGTCTTGCCGGCAACAAAGCCACGCATTTCAAGACCGCGGACGACGCCGGCGACACCGTCATCGAGCGCACCTTGCGACGCGTGCTGCATGAGCGCCACGCGCGGAATGCGCGTGACTTTGCTGGTGTCTTTGGCCGGGTCCATGGCCAACAACAAACCCGACACTGCCACGATGAGGCCAAGCGGTAACAGCACTGGACGCAGTGCAGCGAAGAGACGCTTCATTCTTTCCCCTGCCTTCACGCCAGCGCTTAGGGCTGGTTGAGGTTTTTGGTCATCCGTAGCCGGTTGCGGCCAGCTTCATGAGAATAGGTAACAGTATCCATCATCTGCCGAACCAAATGGACGCCTAGCCCGCCAATGGTGCGGTCTTCCAACGCGGCAGTGGTGTCCGGGGTGGCCAGCGTCAGCGGGTCAAACGGTCGCGCGTCGTCGGTGACAACCAGCACGACCTCGGTATCGCAGGCAGTGAGTTCCAGTACTACCGAAGGCACTCTGCTGCTGTCGGCCCCATGCAGGGCCACGTTGAGGAAGACTTCCTCCAACGCCAGCTCAAAAGTGAACCCCAAGGCCGCGGGCAGTTCCGCTTCCTCCCAGAAGCCCTGGAGGAACCCCAAGGCATTAGGCAATTGCCCGGCTTCACCAGGCAATTGCCAGCTGGCTGTCTTCACATCGCCACTTAAGCGAGCGCGGCTACGGCCGCGGCGCGGTCGGCGCAGAGCGTGATGACGTTGCCGAACCCGGTGAGGTCGAACACCTCTTTCACGGCAGGCTTCAGGCTGCTGACGGCGAAACCGACGCTGCCGGCCTTGGCGGCACGGGCAGCCACCAGGAACACACGCAGACCGGCGCTGGAAACGTAGTCCAGGCTGCTGCAATCGACGACCAGGCCGCGCGGCTTGGCAGCTACGGCTTGCTCCAGTTGCTGTTGGAAAGCGGCGGCAGCGCCGAAATCCAGACGGCCAGAGGGCAGCGCGACGGTGATGCCGTCGACGTTTTCAGTGTTCATGTCCAAAAGTCTTCTCCCTTCGATTAAGGCGTGTTCGTTATTCAGTAGGGCGGCAGCATAGCGGCTTTCGCCCGCTCGGCGTTTTCATCTTGAATGGCGGATTCTACGCCGCGCGCGATGAGGTCCAAGCCCCCAATGTCTTCGAGGCGCTTTTCCAGCCGAGCAATTTCAGCGGTGGACAAGAACGCCTCCAGCAAGCCGCCGGCTGCGGCCAAGCCGATGAGGGCGGAGTCGTGCGGGGTGGGCAGTTCGTCGCCGAGCAAGGAGTGCATGATGCGCAGCTTCGCTTCCTTCTGCTCACGGCCATCGGTGATGGGGTAGCGGCGGGACTTCAGCACCCACAGGAAGCGCTTTTCTTCAGCGTGCAGAATGCCGCGGGCCGCCAGCGCCGCCAGCGCCAAGCGCACTACTTCGGGGGCGTGGATGAACAGCGCGCGAACGGCCTGGTCTATCGGGAGTTCTTCCTGAGCCGCCAATTCGGCCAGTACCCGGTCGAGTGCGGGCTGGCTGGTGGGCTCCTTGGAGAGAACGCGCAGCGCGACTGTGTCCGCGTCAACACGACCGAGCTGGTTCAATTCCACCAGCGCAGCACCGATGAGAGCCATGCCGAAGCCGGGGGCGCCGGCGGTATACGCTACCGAACCATCGTCTTCGATGGCCAGCAGTACGAGTTCTTCAACTAGCGTGACCACGGCGAGGCTCCTGAATAGTCGCTTTGGACAGGGATTGTAGCCTCAACAAGCGCTGCGCGTAATGTTCGCTTGCGTACTCTGCTTGCGGCGCGCGCCGGTTGGCCCGCAAAACCCGAGGAGAAACCTCGGGCAACTTCAGGTGGCCAGCCTCCGGAGCAACCACAGCAGACGCTCGAAGAGGAGGGTGGCGGACAGCAGAGATTCCCGTCCAGCGAAGCTTTGCGCCCCCCCCAGCAGCTCCTTGCGAACGCGCTCCATCAGCGCCCCACGCTCGCCGGTCATCGCTTCCAGCATGTCCTTGGCATCGGCACCGGCATCGCCTTCTTCCAGCGCCTCGGCGGCCACGCCCAGCAGCAAGTGCAGGCCTTCCACCATGTGCATCGCCAGCGCCGGACGTTCTTCTTCCGGCACACTGCTTAGCTGAGTGACGAAATCCGCCAGGTTCTCCTGCAGGGTCTGCAGACTTAAGGCCTTGCCCCGCAAGCCGTACAGTTGGTCAATACCGGTCATGTCAGGGTTGAGGTTTTGCGTGGCGCTCAGGAAGGCCACGATTTCCCCGACCACCGCGGAATTCACCGCCACCCTTTGCTTGAACGGCAGGTAGCCGGGTGCTCGCTCCTCTTCCGGGCGCAATTCCTCGAGGTATTCCGGTAGGAAGCCCACCAGACGCCGGTATTCGAGGCCAGCCAAGGACAGCGCCGTTGCCGGGTCACTCACGCCTTCGTCGAACAGGTAGGCCGGCTTCAGTGCCGAGTCCGTCTGGGCTTCCGGCGAAAGCGCTGCTGCCAGCTTGCAGAGCCAAGGACCACCCGCTGCGGCGGCCAGCGACACCGTCACCTGAAAGGCCAGATACACCAAGCCGCACTGCATGGTCACAGAGGCAGACAGTTGGCCGACGCCGGCCATGACCAGGGGCAGCCCGGTGGTCGCTTCCACGACGAACAGGGGCACCAGTACCACCGCGGCGGCCATGCGCAGCCCTACTTGGCAAAGCGCGAGCTGGCGTGAGGCGCCTTCCATGCCTTGGGCCAATAAGAGCACAGCGAAACCTGAACCCACGCTGGCGCCGTAAATCATCAGCACCACTTCCGGCAGGCCCAGCAGGTGCTCATTGACCAGCGGCAAGGCCAGTACCGTGACGATGGAGGACGACTGGACTGCCGTGGCGATGATGAAGCCGACCAGGAACGCGACCACGCCCGCGGAGCCGGCGAATTCCAGGAATTCGTGCACCCAAGCATTGTTGCGCAAGTCCGAGACACTGCCTTTCAGCAAGGAAAGGCCCAGCAGTAGCAGGCAAAGGCCCAGCAAGGCCAACAGCGCATGCCGAGATTTTTCGCGTTGCTCGAGGCCGCCGAAGAAGGCCAACCCGACGGCACCCAGCAAGTAGTAGACCAGCAGCTTGACGTTCAAGCCGGCCAGCAACACCAGCGCGGACGTACCCACGTTGGCCCAGGCCAGCAGGGGCAGGGCGCCGACTACGGTCGTGGCGCCGGCACTGACCAAACCGGCCGCGATGAACGTGACCGCGCTCGTTGACTGGGTGAGGGCGCCGGAGACGAAGCCGGCGAGCTGTGGCACGAACGGCCGGTTCAAGGTGCGCGCCAACAGCGCGCGCAAGGGCCCACCGCCGAGTTGCTGCAGGTGGCCGCCGATCAGCCGCATGCCAATGAAGAACAGGCCGAGCCCGGCCCAGGCGCCAGCGCCGTTCATCTCAGGTGCCGACGGTGCGTTGTTGGGCGAGGACGCGCCACAGCAGGACGCCCACCAACAGCAGGGAGGCCACCATGGCTACCCACAACGCTGAACGCAGCGCCTCGAAGCGACGCTCGAAAGCGGCGTCGAGTAATCGCGAACGGTCGTGCATTTCCTGCATCAGACCTGCGGCAAGTTGGTCGATGTTGCGGTCCAGTGGGCGGTCGATGCCGCGCACCGCCAAATCCGAATCGAAGGGTGCCCAGCGACCACCCGAAGCTTCGACCAGTGCCGCTCGATACTGCTCGCCGAGCAGGAGATGTTCCCGACGTAGATCCTTCAGTTGCGTGTCGTAGCGGGAATCGCCTGCGGCGCTGAGTACCTCGTTGACCTTGGCAAGCGCTGCCTGAACTTCGTCCTCGGCATTGGCGAAGGCATTGAAGTACCGAGCGCGAGCGACGGGGTAATCCCCGCGCAGCAGGACGTTCTTCCATTCCTGCACTTGCCGCTTGAACTGCACCTGTGCCTGCCGGCTGGCGTCGAGCGCGGAAACCAACTGAGTTATTTCCTGTTCGCTACGCAGGTGGGCCCGCTGCAGGGACCAGACCGAAAACAGGGCCAGCAGGGCGATGGAAAGCAGGGTGAGCAGCAGTAAGCTGGCCACCTGCATCAACGATTTGCGCAGTTGGTTGCGCTCGGCAGCATTTTGGTTGGTGCTCACGGGGCCTCAGGTTCCACAGAAGGTACGCAGCACCCGCTCTGCCGGTAGAGCGGGGCGGGCGTAGGCGAGGATATCGACGCTATCGTCCCACGGTTTTGTGACCACTTCGAGAAGTCTGTGGAACGCGGTGAAATCGTTGTTGTCCTCGGCCGCTCGGATGCATTCTTCGACACGGTGGTTGCGGGGAATGAACAAGGGGTTGACCGCCAGCATGAGGGCCGTGCGGTCGGCGAAGGTGTTTGCGGCTGTGGCAAGCATTACGGCGGGTTCTCGCGCTAGCCGTGCTTGCCACTGGGCAATCCATGGCGCGAGGTGCGGGTGTAGACCAGCCATCTCCGGCGTCTGGCCGCCGGCAACAGCCGCCAGTTGTCGGAAGGTCAAGGTGAAGTCTGCCTCAGCGGCGTGCATGGCTTGCAGCAGGCCATTCACCAGTTCGGCGTCGCCCTCTTCAGCGGTGGTGAGGCCCAGCTTGGCGCGGAAGCCCGCCAACCAGTAGCGGCTTACTCGTTCCGGTACCGTTTCCAATATCGCCATGGCAGGTGCTATCGCTTGCTCTGGGTCTTCGGCCATCAACGCCAACAGGGCTTCCGCCAACCGCGCCAAGTTCCACTGGAGAATGCGGGGCTGCTCGGCATAGGCATAGCGCCCTTGGGTGTCGATGGCACTGAAGACGGTGTCGGGTGCGAACGCCTCCATGAACGCGCAGGGGCCGTAGTCGATGGTCTCGCCCGACAGCGTCATGTTGTCGGTGTTCATGACCCCGTGGATGAAGCCGAGCCCCAACCACTTCGCTACCAATGCCGCTTGCTTATCAGCGACGGCGTCCAGCAGGGCGAGGGCGGCGTTGTCCGCCTGCACCAAAGCGGGATAGTGCCGCTCGATGGCCTCCTTCACCAAAGCCTGCAAGGTGGTGAAGTCGCGCCGTGCGGCGAAATACTGGAAGGTGCCAATGCGCAGGTGGCTCGCGGCCACTCGCGTGACGATGCCGCCTGGCAGGGCGGAGTCGCGCAGCACCTGCTCACCCGTGGTCACGGCGGCTAGCGCCCGGGTGGTGGGCACGCCGAGCGCGTGCATGGCTTCGCTTAGCAGATATTCCCGCAGCACGGGGCCGAGTGCGGCACGGCCATCGCCGCCGCGCGAAAAGGGCGTGCGTCCCGTGCCCTTCCACTGCAGGTCCCGGGCCCGACCGTGAACATCGACCACGTCGCCCATGAGGATGGCGCGGCCATCCCCGAGCTGTGGCGAGAACCCACCGAACTGATGCCCGGCGTAGGCCAGTGCCACGCTGGCCGCACCCTCCGGGACGGCGTTGCCACTGAAGATTCCGGCCAAAGTGGCGGGGTTGGCCCCCTCGGCGGAGATGCCCAATTCCGCGGCCAGCGGCGCGTTGAAGGCAATTAGCCCGGGTGCGGCGACAGGGGTTGGTAACACCCGGGCATGGCAGGTGGCTGGCAGTGCCAGACAGCGGTTGACGAAGGGGATGGGCAGGTTCACGGGCGGCAGTATGCATTCCTATGCCGCCGCGGACAAAAACAACGTGCTAATCGAGAACTGCCCTAAAGTGCAGGTCAGTTCACGGATAAGGGTATTTACCCATGGTGTTTTCAATGTAACAGTAGGTTTCCTCGGTGATGCCGGGGTTTGCCTCCATAAATGACGACGGGAAAACACGCATGAACGGCCCGAACACGGCTGGCGAACATCGTTCCGGGCAGATTCATTTCCGCCACCATGGCCTGTGCTGGGCCATTCCGGTAGCGCTCGGCCTGTTGGCTCCGCTGACTTACGGGCTCAGTTTGGTTCCGGCCGCTTTGCGGGCCGGCCAATTGCTGCGCCGCCGGTCTTGGTTGGGGGAGGCCTCGGTCATCACGGTTACTGGTCTGTTCTGGCGGCGTGTCACGCAGTTACCCCTCGCGGACGTCGAGTACGTTCAGGTCAAGGAGGGTCTGTTTGGCCGGGTCATCGACTGTGGCATGGTCATCGTGCATGGGGCGGGCGGCACCCGGTTGGTGCTCGGGAATTTGGCACACCCCAAAGCCGCTCAACGAGCCCTGCAGCGGGCGCTGAAGGTGCTGCCGCGCCGGGGACACCTGCGCGATACCGCTGACTTGCCGAACCCTCTGCCCGCAGCTGTCTGATGGCTTAATCTCTGCGGCTGGTACCGGAGGATTCCACGACCATGCCGCCTGAGCACGCCTGTTACCGAGGAGTTGCCCACTTGTGGGAGTGCGACTCGCTTGGCCACCTGAATTCGCCGTTCTACAGCCGCATCTTCGATGACGCGAGCACCGGCGCCATGCTGCATTTCGGTTTCTCGATGGTGGATGCCATTGCGGCCGGGTTCAGTTGGGCCGATGTGAAGCTGGAACTGGAATACCTGGCCGAAGTGAAGGTGAACAGCGTGCTGTCCGTGACCGCACGACTCGTGTCGCTGGGGCGCGCTTCCATCGTGGTGGAGTACACCATGCACAACGATACCGCCGGTGTGGTCGCCGCCACGGCGCGCATCAAGTCCGTGTGTTTCGACTTGCAAGAGCGCAAGTCCATGCCGTGGCCAGACGCTTTGCGAACGCGGCTGGAACAGCAACTGACGCGTTGCTGACTGGTCGCGTGGGCTGCTGGAGCGTGCCCGTTGCTTAGTCGAGGCGGCTGAACGCAGCGCCCAGCGCCGCGGCGAGTCGGTCGCGGAAATCTTCGTAGGCCTCACTAGGCTGTTCGCTAACGCTGTCCCAGTAAAGGGCGCGGTTCAGTTCAATAGACACGCATTGAACGCGGCGGTCCACGCCTTCCTGCAAGCGGGGCACCATGGCGGCAGGGTGCGCAGGGGCCAGTTGCACCCGCCAGGCGTGCCCCAGGAATGCCGCCTCGAAGGTTTCCAGCAGCCGACGCGGTGTATGGGCCGTGTGGGCACCCAGACGGATGTCCGGCAAAGGCGCGCTCGTGTCGTCCACCTCGAAGGCTGTTTCAGTGGGTGAGAAACTCAGCGCATTCACCACCAGACAACGGCCATGAGCTGCCACCTTCAGAGCCACGCGTGCGGCGAACCAAGCCTGGTGAGGATGGTAGAAGCGGTCCAGCAACAAGGTCTGTTCCGTCTTGGTGAGCGGGCGGCAGGCAGACATGAGGCCCATGGTACCCACGCCAATTTCCGTGGTGCCTTGGGCGTACTGCAAACGCTCTTGTGCTGCGTGCCCGTCGGGCGGCACGGTGACATCGACGACCAAGGGGCTGCAAATCGCACGAACGAGTTGGTGGTCCGGCAACCCGCGAGCAAACAGGTCCAGAGTACTGTGCGAGGTCCGCTGGGCCAGTTCTTCAGCCAGTTCGTGCTCGGAAAGTCGCAGCCAAGGGCGTACCTCCGCGGGGATGGCGGTAGAGTCTGCGGGCAAGTGGCAGACAGCCCAAGCAGGCCACGGGGTGGGAAGCATGGGACTAGCGTAAGGGTTTCGGCGTAATACTGCTAATTTGCATACATTATGTTTAACCATCGGGGGATGCACATGCGTGGCAAGCTATGGCGGCGAATGCTGATGGTGCTGGCCGGCGTGCTGGCGTTGGCGGCTTTGTATCTGGGGTTCTGGCCGCTGCCGGTGGCTCCTGTGGTTTGGCAAGTGCCTGGCCAAGCCGCTTATTCCGGCGCATTTACTGTCAATTCGCGTCTGGCCGGCCTGCAGACCCTCGCGTTGGGAACGGAGCACGGTCCTGAACATGTCGTGGCGCGGGACGGGTGGTTGTATGTCGCCGTGGATAGCGGCGCCATCCTCCGCATGCGTCCCGATGGCTCTGGACGCGAAGTGGTGGTGCGCACCGGTGGGCGCCCCTTGGGCTTCGATTTCGACTCGCAGGGCGCGCTGGTAATAGCCGACCCACTGGTCGGCACGCATGGTGGGCTGTTGCGTTATGTGCCGGGGCAACCGCAGTTCGAGTGGCTAACCGATACCGTGGAAGGGTCCCCCATCGCTTATGCCGATGCGGTGGTGGCAGCGCCCGATGGTCGTTTCTACTTCACCGATGCTTCGCAACGCTTCGGGGCGAAGGCCAACGGCGGCACGTTCGAAGCCAGCATCCTCGATGTGCTCGAACACCGCTGTACTGGGCGCGTGCTGGTGTACGACCCGGTCGTGCGCACGACCGCTGTAGTGGTATCCGGTCTTTGCTTTGCCAATGGACTTGCGGTTGCGGCAGATGGGCAGGCGCTGTACGTGAACGAAACCGGCAGCTACCGCGTATGGGAAGTGCCTCTGGCCACGCGTGCTGCCGTGGCGACGTCCCCGCCTCCGGGTATGCGCCTCCTGCTGGATAACTTGCCGGGCTACCCCGACAACCTGATGCGTGGCGCCAACGGGCGCTACTGGGTGGGGCTGGTGAAGCCGCGTAGCGCTTTCAATGACGCCACGGCCGCGAAGCCTTGGCTGCGCGCGCTGGCCTTGCGCCTCCCGCGTGCCTGGTGGCCAGTGCCACCGGCCTACGGGCACGTGTTTGCCTTCACTGTCGAAGGGCGTGCCGAAGCGCGGGTAATCGCCAACTTGCAGGACCCCACCGGTACCTATCCTTCCACCACGGGCATCACTGAATTTGACGGTCGGCTTTATGTACAGAGCCTCCACGCCGCAGGCCTAGGCTATCTACCAACGCCCGTAGGCCTATAATCCCGCCATGTCATACCTGCAAAAATCCCTCTCCACCGGGGAAGAAGTGGTGGCCGTGTTCGATCGTCACTGGGTCACGCTGTTGCCCGTGTTCGGCTGGGCCATCTTGGTGGTTACCTTGCCCGTGGCCATCTACCAGTACTTGCAACTGCGTTGCCTGGAGCAGGCGGTGACCAACAAGCGGTTGGTACACAAGGAAGGCATCATCAGCCGGCGCACTGCGGAGATGAAGCTCACGGCGATTGAGACGGTGGACATGGACCAGTCTGTCATGGGGCGCTTGCTGGACTATGGGCACGTGCGCATCACGGGTCGTGGCACCAGCACTGTCATTCTGCGCTGTGTGAAGGACCCGATAGCTGTGAAGCGCACGATCGAAGGCGTGCTGCCCACCCTACCCTGAAGCTTGCAGCCCAGAACGAAGAGTCGCGAGCAAGCTCGCTCCCACAGTCAGCCGCCGCGTTGTTCTGCGAACGACAACGTCGCGAAGCGCTCTACGGTCTCCTCGCCTATCCGCTTCTGGGCGCGGATGTCATTGACGATTTCCAGCGCGGTCTGCGTGCAAGGCGGCA
>CALQLF020000039.1 GCA_943331345.2 Candidatus Planktophila lacus
CGGCGGCATCGGCGGCGCGGTGCGGGCCCGCGAAGCCTTCCAGCGCGGTGATGACGGCCGGGGCGAGCGCGTTCCCGCCGGCAAGCTCCGGCAACTGCGCCATCTGGGCCAAATGCAGCACCCAGCGCGCTTCCACCTGAAGCCGGAAACCGATGAGCCCGGCCTCACTGAAAATGGGGCGAAGGCGCGCCATGCGGTCGGCGTAGCGTCCATCCAACGGGGAGAGGGCGTGCAGGGCGTCAGAAGTCATTGCAGGTCCTTTGGTAAACTGGGCAAGTGTACCCGAACGTCCTTTCCTCCGAATCGAGCCTGCCCCAAAGCGACGCCCTGATTGCTCGCCTGCGCGACTGTCTGGCAGGTACCCAGCCCGGGGACGCCCACGTCGATCCGCGGTTCTATGGCCTCTCCGCGGCGGACGCCACCCTCCTGAACTCCCTGCTGCCTGCCAACCCGACGTCGGCGGCAGTTTTGGTGCCACTCGTTGCCCACCCTACAGGGCCTACGCTCATGTTCACCGAGCGCGCCTCAGGGCTGCGAAAGCACGGTGGACAAATTTCTTTTCCTGGCGGTCGGGTCGAGCCTGAGGATAACGGCCCGGTTGGCGGCGCTTTGCGTGAATCTGCCGAAGAGATTGGGCTTGGCGCCGGGTTCGTCGAGGTCATCGGTTATCTGTCGGACCACTTGGTTATTACCGGGTATCGGGTGACCCCGGTGGTGGGACTGCTGGTGCCTGGTTTCACGCTCACGCCAGACGCCAACGAAGTGGCCAGCGTCTTTGAGGTGCCGTTGGCCTTCTTCCTCGACCCTGCCAACCGCGTGAAAGCCTGGCGCAAGCTTGGCGGCCAAATCGACGCCGAAATCGAGGAATTCCATTGGGAAGGTCGTCGCATTTGGGGTGCGACGGCTTCCATGGTTATCAACCTTGCCCAAAAGCTCGGGTACGCCGATGGCTGACTCGCCAGAGCTCGACGCGGTGGGTCTGCCGGTCGACGACGGCACCCCGGCAGCCGCCTTTGCGCGCTTGACTGCGCTAATGGCGCGACTGCGCGCCCCCGTGGGCGGCTGCCCTTGGGACCTCGAGCAGAATTTCGACACCATCGCGCCCTATACGCTCGAGGAAGCCTATGAAGTGGCCGATGCCATTGCTCGGCGCGACCTGGTGGCTTTGCGCGAAGAGCTCGGCGACCTGCTGTTTCAGGTGGCGTTTCACAGCCGGCTGGCGGAGGAGCAACACGAGTTCGCCTTCGCCGATGTGGCGCGCGGCTTGGTCGACAAGATGGTGCGACGCCACCCGCATGTCTTTGGTGGGGAAGCATTAGGCGACGCCGCCACGCAGACCACGCTCTGGGAAGAGCAGAAGGCGAGCGAGAAGGCTGCCCGCGGCCAAACCAGTGCGCTCGACGATATTCCGCTGTCGCTGCCCGCCTTGGCGCGCGCAGCCAAGCTGGGACGTCGCGCTTCCCGCGTAGGCTTCGATTGGCCGGATACCTCGGGTGTGCTGGCCAAGATTGTCGAGGAAGTGGGCGAACTGCAGGAGGCCGTCGCCAGTGGGGTGGCCACCGATACCGAAGCGGAACTCGGGGATGTGTTGTTCGCCGTGGTGAACCTGGCGCGGCATTTGGGCGTGGACCCAGAAGCGGCTTTGCGCGGCACCAACCAGCGCTTTGAGCAGCGTTTCCGCGGTGTGGAACAAAAGCTGGCCGCCGAAGGCGTCACCGTGGCCGAGGCAGGCTTGGAGCGGGCCAACGCCGCTTGGGACGCGGTCAAGCGCGAGCTGAAATAGCCGTTCAGGTTCGGTTCAGGCAGGGGGGAGCAAAGTCGCTCCAAGGCTCGCATCCGAGCCGATTACTGGAGACCTGCCATGAAGATGCTTCCCGTCACTTCCCTCTTCGCTGCCGCGGCGTTGGCCGTGGCGACGCCTGCCTTGGCCGATGGCCGTGACCACGATGGCGACCGCCACCGTGACGGCTGGCAGGAGTCGGCTCGTCACGAGCGGCATGGCTACGGTAGCAACGACTATCGCGGTTACGGCTACGGCGCTCGTGGCTATGGGGGCTATGGCCGCAGCCGCAATACGTTCGTGCTCGGCGTGGACCTGACGCCCGGCTACTACGGTGGCAACTACTACGGCCGCAATTACTACGCGCCGAACTACTACGGTGCGGGTTACGGTGCGGGTTACGGTTCTGGCTATGGAACCGGTTACAACGCGTACCCGGTAGGGGCTTACACCAGTGCCAGCACGGTGCGCTATGTGAACGCCAGCGAACGCGACGACCGCGATGTGGAGTTCGACTACGCCCGCGTGGTGTCTGTCGACCCCATTACCCGCGAAGTGCGGCGTGACGTTCCGGTGCGCGAATGCTGGGACGAGACGCGCGCCGTTCGTGGCTACGACCCGCGCAACGGTACGGCCGGTGGTGCCATCCTCGGCGGACTGCTCGGGGGTGCCGTGGGCAACCAGATTGGGCGCGGTGATGGTCGCCGGGCAGCCACGGTGGCCGGTGCCATCATTGGTGCAGCGGTAGGCCACGATGTGGCCGAGCAGCGCCGGGCAGCCGAAGGGCGCGTCCCGGGCCCCCGCGAAGAAACGGTGGAGCGCTGCGAAACTCGCTATGAGACCCAGAGCGAACAGCGCAACGATGGTTACCGCGTGACGTACGAATACCAGGGCCGTACCTACCAAACCCGCTTGCCCTATGACCCGGGCGAGAAGATTCGGGTGCGCGTCGCGGTGTCGCCGGCGGAGCGTTGACCCGGCGGGTCGGCTAAACTGCAGCCATGCATCCGACCCCCTACCGCCGGTTTCTCGGGCTCCTGGCCATCAGCGTGATGGTCGGGAGTCTGCTCGCCCCGCCGGCCTTCGCCGACCGCGATGGTCGCCGTGGCGAGGACCGCGGTTATGGCGATCGTGGTGGCCGCGGCGAACGCAATGGTGACCGAGGCGGTGACGATGGCCGCGGGCGCAGCGGCTATGGTGATGTCGCGTTGTCCATGCGCGCCGCGGTGGACATGGTGCTGTCCCGCTATGGCGGGCAAGTGGTGAAGGCGGAAACGCAGTCCCGCGACGGCCAGCTGTTCTACCTCATTCGTGTGCTGACGCCGGAAGGCACGTTGGTGCGGGTGCGCGTTGACGCGCTAACCGGCCGCATGGACTAGCCATGCGTGTTTTGGTGGTGGAAGACGAAGCCGCGCTGCGTGCCGCGCTCGTCACGGCCCTGCAGGCGGCCGGATATCTGGTTCAGGAAGCTCCCGACGGCGAGGAAGGCCTGTTCGCGGCCACGGAATATCCCTGCGACCTTGCCGTCGTCGATCTTGGCTTGCCGCGTTTACCGGGATTGGAACTCATTCGGCAATTGCGCGCTGCAGGCAAGACCTTTCCTGTGCTGGTGCTGACGGCGCGTGACCGCTGGCAAGACAAGGTAGAAGGCCTGCAAGCCGGCGCGGACGACTACGTCACCAAGCCGTTTCATGTGGAAGAAGTGCTGGCACGCGTGCAGGCCCTGTTGCGCCGCGCCGGTGGCCACGCAGACCCGGTATTGCGAGCGGGTGTCGTGTCAGTCGACCCACGAACACAAGCCGTGGCGGTGGATGGTGCGCCTATTGAACTCACTACCTTCGAGTACCGCTTGCTGGAATATCTCATTCATCACGCCGGCGAAGTGGTGACGAAGACGGAACTGGCCGAGCGCCTCTATCCGGACGATGCCGAGCGCGACAGCAATACAGTCGAGGTGTTTGTCGGGCGCCTGCGGCGAAAACTGGACCCGGAGGAGCGCTGGCACCCCATTGAGACTTTGCGTGGACGCGGTTACCGGTTGGTGACTGGCTCATGAAGTCGTTGCGGGCACGCCTGCTGCTCGCTTTGGTGAGCTTGCTGGTTCTGGCCGTCGCCTTGGCGCTGGTGGCCATGGACTTCCGCTTTCGAGAAGTAGGGCGTGAAGCCAGGCGCGATTTTTTGCAGGCCCTGAATCTCGCGGTCTTGGGCGTGGTGGATGAGGATGGCAACGGTGTGCTGCGCCCGGCCACGCCGTTAGCTGAGCCGCGCTTGGGAACGCCACGCTCGGGTCTCTATTTGCTTATTCATGAACGGGGTGCTGCGCCGAGCTGGCAAAGCACGTCGCTGGCTGGTGCAAACGTGCAATTGCTGCTGGACGCCGTTCCCGGCGAAAAGCAGTTGCTTGAAGTAGCGCAGCCCGATGGAAGTTCGCTGCTGGCCTTGGCACAAGGCGTGGCGTGGCAAGGGTTGGATGGGCGACGTCGTGAATACGTGTTCGTTGCCGCCGAAGACCAGGCGACCTACTTCGCGCAATTGCGGCGTCTTCGCGGGCAGTTTCTCGCCGGCGGCGCGGTGATGCTCGGCTTGGCGGCGCTCGTCATCGCGTTGGTGGTGGGTTTCTTGCTGCAACCGCTTAGGCGTATGGAACGACAGATTGCTGCCGTGGAATTGGGTGAGCGCGGTGCTTTGGACGGTGACTGGCCGCGTGAATTGCGTGGCGTTGCCCAGAACCTGAACGCCTTGTTGCAGGCAGAGCGGGAGAGGGCTGAGCGCTACCGCAACACGCTCGGCAACTTGGCGCATTCCTTGAAGACGCCGTTAAGTGTGCTACGCACCTTGTTGGGTAGCCCGCCAGCGCCCGAGAAGCAAGGAGAGATGTCTAAGCAGGTAGACCGCATGCAGGACATCGTGCAGCACCAGTTGCGTCGCGCTACTACCGGCAGCCTTGCGCCGGGTGTGGCTTGGACTCCGGTCTTGCCGGTACTGGAGGACGTGCTCGGCGCCTTGAGGAAGGTTTACGCAGACCGCCGCCTTGCTTTGCAGATTGCCGGCGAAGGCGGGGGCTTGCCAGACCAAGAACTCGCTTGCCCAATGGACCGCGGCGATTTGCTGGAACTGGTCGGTAACCTGGCCGACAACGCCTGCAAGTTCGCTCGCGCACGCGTTTCAGTATCGCTTACCGCATGGAGCGAACCGGGTTGGCGGCGGCCAGGTGTGCAACTGTGTGTTGAAGACGACGGCCCCGGCATCGACGCGGCGCAACGCGAACGCATTCTGCAGCGCGGTGTGCGGCTCGACGAGCGCGTCGCCGGGCAAGGCATTGGTTTGGCGATGGTCGCCGATATTGTGTCGGTGCACGGGGGTTCGGTAGCGGTTGAAGCCTCCGCGCTAGGCGGTGCCCGTTTCGTGGTGCGGTTACCAGGCCGATGAGTGGGCCGATGAATAAGCCGCCCATGGATCCGTTGTCGGTCCTGATGGTCCGCGATGCGCGCAAGGCGCGGCAGTTGCAGCAGCGGGTGGCAGAACGACAAGCCCGGCGCCAGCCGCATACCCGCGACCTCGAACTACTGGAAGCGCATTTGGCAGCGTCCGCGGAGCGCGTCATAGCGCGGGCCGGCGTTATTCCAGCGGTCTCCTATCCGGAAGAGTTGCCAGTAGCGCAGCGGCGCGAAGATATTCTCGCGGCCTTGCAAGCTCACCAGGTGGTCATCATTTGTGGCGAGACGGGCTCCGGAAAAACCACACAGTTACCAAAGCTCTGCATGGAGGCAGGCAGTGGACTTCGTGGCCTCATTGGACACACGCAGCCACGGCGAATTGCGGCGCGAACCGTGGCCGCGCGTATCGCTGAGGAACTGCAGCAACCCCTCGGGGCATCGGTCGGCTTCAAAGTACGGTTCACGGACCGCACCTCCAAGGACACGCTCGTCAAGCTGATGACGGATGGCATCTTGCTGGCGGAATTGCGCGACGATCCAGACCTGACGGCCTACGACACGCTCATCATCGATGAAGCACACGAACGCAGCCTGAACATCGATTTCTTGCTGGGAGTATTGCAGCGTTTGCGGCATCGCCGTCCAGACCTTCGCCTCGTCATTACTTCGGCCACCATCGAAACCAGCCGCTTTGCCGAGTTTTTTGCGGATGCCAGTGGCAAGCCGGCCCCCGTACTGGAAGTGTCGGGCCGCGCCTGGCCCGTGGAAACCCGTTACCGGGCACTGGCGACGGATGATGACGACGATCTCGACCCCGGCGTGACGGCGGGCGTGTTGCGTGCGGTGGAGGAAATACGTAGCGAGCCCGGCGAGGTCGGCCGCGGCGACATTCTGGTGTTCCTGCCCGGTGAGCGCGAGATTCGCGACACGGCCGAAGCCCTGGAAGGCGCGGTGGGCGGCCGCATGGAAGTGATGCCGCTCTATTCACGCCTGAGTTGGGAAGACCAGCAGAAGGTGTTCAAGCGCGGTGGCAGGCAGCGCGTAGTGCTTGCCACGAACGTGGCTGAGACATCGTTGACGGTTCCGGGTATTCGCAGCGTCATCGACGTAGGTACAGCGCGCATCAGTCGGTATAGCGCTCGCGCCAAAATTCAGCGCTTGCCGGTAGAGCCTGTTTCGCAGGCGAGTGCCAACCAGCGTCGGGGGCGTTGTGGACGGGTAGGCCCCGGACTGTGCGTGCGTTTGTACGGCGAAGACGATTTCAACCTGCGGGACGCGTTCACGGCACCGGAGGTGCTGCGGACTAACTTGGCCAGCGTCATTCTGCAGATGGAGACGCTACGGCTCGGAGCCCCGCAGGATTTTCCGTTTATCGACCCGCCGGATACGCGGCAGATTAACGACGGCTATCGGCTGTTGCAGGAACTGGAGGCGGTAGATGACAACCGCGAGGTCACGCCGCTAGGTCGGCAGTTGGCCCGGCTTCCGGTGGACCCGCGGTTAGGGCGCATGCTGGTCGAAGCGAAGCGACGCGCTGCGCTGCGCGAGGTACTGGTGTTGGCAGCGGTGTTGTCCATGCAGGACCCGCGCGAACGACCGCAGGACGCGCAAGCCGCAGCCGACGCGAAACATGCGCAGTTCGCCGACCCGGACAGCGACTTCGTCACGTTGCTGAAAGTCTGGGGCGCCTATCAGGAGGAACGGGCAGCGCGTTCGCGCAGTGCCTTGCGACGTTGGTGCCGCGACCAGTTTCTTTCTGCGGTGCGAATGCGCGAATGGGAAGAACTGCATAGCCAGTTAGCCACTATCGCCGCCGAGATGGATTGGCCGCCCAACCCACAGAACGCCAGTTATGAAGCGCTGCATCGCTCGCTCTTGGCGGGCTTGCTGGGAAATATCGGACTGAAGGCGGAACCGGGTCGAGGTGCGCCCGGTACGGAAGGCAAAGCGCGCGATCGTCAGGAGAAAGGCCTCTACGACGGCGCACGCGGCATGCGGTTCCTGATTGCCCCGGGAACCCCGGTTCGCAACCGTGCGCCGCGTTGGGTGGTCGCTGGCAATATTGTCGAAACCCAGCGCATCTACGCGCGCTTGGTAGCGGGCGTAGACCCGGCATGGATTGAGCAAGCGGCGCATCACTTGGTGAAGCGCAGCCATGGTGACCCGCAGTGGGACGAAAACCGTGGTCAGGCCAGCGTTGCAGAGACGGTGGCGCTGTATGGGCTGTTGTTGTCTGCTGGTCGTCGCGTGAACTTCGCGACTGTGGACCCGGCGGGCGCACGCGAGTTCTTTGCGCGCGAGGCGCTGGTCCATGGGCGTAGTCGCTTGAGCCTGCCGTTTTTGGCGGCCAACCGCGCTATGAAGCTGAAGCTCCAGGAAGAGGAAGCCAAGCTTCGCCGGCAAGTGGTGTTGAAAGACGAGGCTGAGGAAGCCGAGCTCTATTTGGAACGTCTGCCACCGGATGCGAATAGCGCGATGGCTTTTTCTACTTGGTGGAAAAAGGCTACGGATGCGGAGCAAGCCCGTTTTGCTTTCTCTGCTGCGGACTTGCGGCGGCTAGGGGCCCCGCGTGCCGATGACGAGCGCTTCCCACCGAAAATCGTCGTGGGCGGCAATGCGTTGCCGGTGCGTTACCTGTTCGACCCGGACCGCGTGGACGATGGCGCTACGGTGACGGTGCCGCAACCCTTGGTGACCCGTATTGCAGTGGGGGAGGTTGTCGGTGCTGTTCCCGGTTGGCGTTTGGAGTTGGTCACCGAGTGGATACGCACGCTTCCCAAGCTCTTGCGGCGACAACTGGTGCCGGCGCCCGATGTGGCCCAAGCCTGCGTTAACGCTTGCGAGACGGAACTGGCCACGCCGTTGCGTGCAGGGCACGCCGTGGCGGGCGCAACGGCAGGGGCTTCGTTTGTGGAATTGGCAGCCCGCTTCCTGAGCGACCGTGCTGGCGAGTCCATCACCGCCGCGATGCTGGAGCGCTTGGAGGTATCGCCGCACCTGCACTTGAACCTGCGTGTAGTCGACGCCAGCGGCAGACAAGTGGCCGAAGGTCGTGAACTCGAGGAACTACGCCGCCTGGCGCGACGCGCCGGTGGAACAGCGGCTCCCGTCGTGGACGTGGCTTGGCAGCGCACCGGCGTACGTAGTTGGGACTTCGCGCGTATACCCGAGCGGTTGGAGGTGGAGCGGCAAGGCGTCCGTATTGCGCTGTTCCCGGCCATCTCGGACCGCGGAGACGCGGTGGACCTGACGCTCGAAGATGATGCGGCAACCGCAGCGCGCGTTACTCGGCAAGGCGTGGCGCGATTAGCGGCGCTGTCTTTGGGTGCGGTACACCGGACCCTCGAAAAGGAATTTGCCGCGGACCGCGAACTGATGCTGTTGCATCAAATGCTCGGCCCGGCCAAGGGCTTCGCCAAAGATTTGGCAGACCGTGTGGTAGCCCGTGCGTTTTACGGCGGCCACGGCGCTGGCTTGGCCTCGGAAGGCGATGTGCCCCAGTCCCGCGAGGCCTTCGAAGCCGCCATGGTTCGCACCCGTCCAATGCTCTATGAAGTGAAAGAAAAAATCACGACACGGATGCGCGACTTGCTCGCTGCTACGGCAGCGGCACGCCGTGAGCTGTCGGCGTTACCAGAAGGGCTCGACGCCGTGCTGGTGGAAGATGTTCGAGCAGCCCTGCAGCGCGAGGTCTTCCTCGGCTTCGTGGCCGCGACGCCCGACCCTTGGCTGGACCTGCTGCCGAAGTATGTGAAGACTACTGCACGGCGCGCGGCGAAGTTGCGCGGCGCCCAAGGACGAGTGCTGGAGGCGCAGTACGAGATGCGCGATCTTTGGCGTCGCTTTCAGGCGCTACATTCTGCAGCCGCGGCGGCAGGCCATCCTGCGCAGGCCTTGGACGAGTTGCGGTGGACGCTCGAGGAATACGCGCTGTCCGTGTTTGCGCAGGACCTCAAGGCGACGCTCACCGTTTCGCCGAAGCGGGTGGCTGCCTTGTTTGACAGCACCCGCGCCGGGTTGAAGCTCGCCGCGTCACGCTAGAGATCGAACTAGAGCTCGAACTAGAGATCGAACTTGATGCCCTGCGCCAGCGGTAGGCTAGAGGACCAATTGATGGTGGTGGTCTGGCGGCGCATATAGGCCTTCCAAGCATCCGAACCGCTTTCGCGGCCGCCGCCTGTGTCCTTCTCGCCACCGAAGGCACCGCCAATCTCCGCCCCCGAAGTGCCGATATTCACATTGGCGATACCGCAGTCACTGCCCGTGGCTGCCAAGAACCGTTCTGCGTGCTGCAAGCGGTCGGTGAAGATGGCGGAAGACAACCCATGCGCCACGCTGTTCTGCATTTCGATGGCTTCGTCCAGCGTGTCATAGGGAATGAGGTAGAGGATGGGTGCGAAGGTTTCGTGCTGGGTGCAGTGCATGCCTGCTTCAGCCCGGATGAGCGTCGGTTTCACGAAGTGGCCAGGCCCGGGCACACGAGCGGCGCCGCTTAACACGATGGCCCCTTCGGTACGCGCTTCTTCGATAGTACGGGCATAGGCCAGCACGGCGCTTTCATCGACCAAGGGGCCCATGAGAATGCCGTCTTGAAGGGGGTCGCCAATGCGGCTTTCCACTTGCGCATAGGCGCGCACCAGACGCTGCTCTAGTTCCGCCACACGGCTGCGCTGAACGATGATGCGGCGCGTGGTGGTGCAGCGCTGCCCGGCGGTACCTACGGCACCAAACACGATGGCGGGGACGGCGAGGTCCAGGTTGGCGGTTTCATCGACGATGATGGCGTTGTTGCCACCGAGTTCGAGCAGGCTCTTGCCGAGCCGCGTGGCGACCCGCTGGCCAACGATGCGGCCTACCGCGGTGCTGCCAGTGAACGACACCAGCGCCACCCGGCGGTCGTCTACCAGCTTCTCGGACAGGGCCGTGCCGGCATCAATGAACAACTGGAATACCGGCGGTAGCGAGAGCTTCGCCATCAGGCGGTTGGCAATGCGTTGAACGGCAATGGCAGTCAAAGGCGCCTTCGGCGATGGCTTCCAGACGGTGACATTGCCGCAAATGGCGGCAAGCGCGGCGTTCCAGGACCAAACCGCTACCGGAAAGTTGAAGGCAGTGATGACGCCAACCACACCCAAGGGCTGCCATTGTTCATACATGCGGTGTTGCGGGCGCTCGGAGTGCATGGTGAGGCCGTACAGCATGCGCGACTGGCCAGTGGCGAAGTCGCAGATGTCGATCATCTCCTGCACCTCACCTAGGCCCTCGGCGAGAATCTTGCCCATCTCCATGGACACCAAGCGGCCCAGTGGCTCTTTCAGAGCACGGAGTTCCTCGCCCAGTAGACGAATGGCTTCGCCGCGCTTTGGGGCAGGGACGCTGCGCCAAACGGCCGCGGCAGCGGTGGCGCTGGCCAGCACGCGCTCGTAGTCGTGGGGCGTGGCGGTGCGCACACTCGCAATGACCGTACCCGTTGCGGGGTTGATGGAGTCCAGCAGTGGCGCGGCGTTATCGGCAGCCCAGCCAGCTTCGGCATCGGTTACTGCGTCGGCAGCGTTGCCGTGCCATGTGCCCGCATTGACGGCGGTCAGCCCCAGTGCCGCCAGTACTTCTTGTGTGTTCATGCTTGTGTCCTCAATTCTTTCAGCGGCGCTGCGCGCCGGCCGTGCCTTCCACGACAACCCGGCCGGAAACTTCCTTGCTGCCTTCCGCGTAATAGCGGCCAAAGCGGTTCGACAGAATCTCCGGTAGGCGGAACTGCTCTTGGGCGAAGAATCCGCGATAGCCTTGGCCGCCCTGCAGCACCAAGTCCACGACGGCCGTGATGCCCGCGGCCGTGGTGACCTGAATGGCCGACCACAAGCGGCCGGCAATCATCTGCGGGTACACCTTGTTGACGTAGTTTTCTTCGCGCAGTTCGCCGCCTTGTCGACCGGTGACAGCCGCATAAACGATAACGACGTCTTGCAGCGTTTGCGGAACCGCGTTTTCGAGAATGCGCTTCAAGGTGTCGCGGTCCTGGTTGAGCTTCAGGTCGTTCATCAGCAGACGCATCTGGCCACAGTGGCCGGGGTAGCGGATGGTCTTGTAATTCATGGACTCGACCCCGGCACCGCAAGTCTCGCCGAGCGAGCCTAAGCCGCCTGAAGTGTTGAAAGCTTCATAGAGCGTGCCGTCGATTTCGATTTCCTCAAGGCCTTCGAGAGGCTGCACAGCACTGAGTTGGCCATCGACGATGGCTTCGCAGGGGTTGCCGTATTCGTTGATGAGGCCTTCGGTAGACCACGTGAGGGAATACTTCAAAACATTGTTGGGGTGCTGCGGGAGGGCGCCCACGCGCAGTTTCACCGACCGCACCTCGTCGAAATGCCGCAGCAACTCGGCCGCGGCAATACTGATGAACCCCGGGGCGAGGCCACACTGCGGCACGAACGCGGTATTTGCACCGGCAGCAATTTCGCGGACTGCTCGCGTAACCGCAACGTCTTCGGTCAGGTCGAAGTAGTGGGCATTGGCGGCGCGGGCCGCGCGCGCCACGCCTGGGTTGCAGTAGAAGGGCAGACCTGAGATGACGGCGTCCGCTGGATGGGCTTGCAGATGCGCATTCAGGCTGGCTTCATCGCCGGCATCCAGCAAGTAAGGAGTAATGCCCGCCAGACCATGGGCGGAGGCTACCCCGGCGGCCGCGCCAGGCAAACGGTCCGCGAGGTCGACGGCGTAGGCACCCGATTCAGCGAGCAGCCCGGAGATGAGGGCGCCAATCTTGCCAGCACCCAAGACCAGTATCCGTTGCATAGTCGGTTCCTTCCGCGCAGAAGTTGAAGTGCTTATTGTGCGACTAGATGCCAGTGGAAAGCCATTCGGAACTCCTTACCGGCCATTCCATGGAGTAGCCCCTTCTGGACCGGGCTTGTTACACTTGCCCTGCGCTAGCACCAGAATTCCCGGATGGACACCCTCTTGCTGAAACCTTGGACACCGTCGAGTTGGCAGGCCCTTCCGGCCCTGCAGCAACCAAGTTACCGCGACCCGCAGGCCTTGGAGGCGGCGGTGGCGGCGCTGGGGCGTCTGCCGCCGATCGTGGTTTCCTGGGAAGTGGATGCCCTGAAGACGCAGTTGGCGGAAGCCCAACGCGGGCAACGCTTCATTTTGCAGGGTGGCGATTGCGCCGAAAGCTTCGAGGACTGCATGTCCGAACCGGTGGTGCGCCGGCTGAAGATTTTGCTGCAGATGAGTTTGGTGCTGCTGCACGGATTGAAGGTGCCTATTACCCGCATTGGCCGTATGGCTGGGCAATATGCCAAGCCTCGCAGCGCAGACACTGAAACCCGCGACGGCGTCACCCTGCCTTGTTACCGCGGTGACTTGGTGAATCGCCCCGGGTTCACCTTCGAAGAGCGTGACCCGGACCCCACTTTGCTGCTGCGCGGGTACGAGCGCGCAGCGCTAACGCTGAACTTCGTCCGCTCACTCGTGGATGGCGGCTTTGCCGACCTGCACCACCCGGAATACTGGGACCTCGACTTTTTCGGCCATTCCCCGAACGTTGACGCCTACCGCGGCATTGTCGATTCCATCGGCGATTCGCTGCATTTCCTCGAAGCCATCACCGGCAAGGGTGTGGATGACTCTTACCGTGCAGCTTTCTATGCCAGCCATGAGGGCCTGGTGTTGCACTACGAACAAGCGCAAACCCGCCATATTGCCCGACGCAACGCTTGGTACAACCTGTCCACGCATATGCCCTGGATTGGTCTGCGCACCGCTCAGTTGGACGGCGCACACGTGGAGTATTTCCGCGGTATCGCCAACCCCATTGGCGTGAAGGTGGGCGCTGCCATGGACGACGCGTGGCTGCAGGAACTGGTACAGGTGCTGAACCCGCACCATGAGCCGGGGCGGCTAACGCTTATCCACCGCTTCGGTGCCGACCACATCGCCGACAAATTGCCGCGCATGGTGGATGCCGTGCGCCGTACGGGTGTGCCGGTGCTTTGGGTGGCGGACCCTATGCATGGCAATACCGAGACCACGGCGCAAGGCTACAAGACGCGGCGCTTCGACAAGGTCTTGCGAGAAGTGGAACAAGCGTTCCAAGTCCACGAGGAGTGCGGCAGCCGCCTTGGCGGCGTGCATCTCGAATTGACGGGGGAAGATGTCACCGAGTGCACGGGCGGTGCGCGCAATCTTTCCGACGAAGACCTGTCGCGCGCCTACCGTTCCACCGTGGACCCGCGCCTCAACGCCGAACAGGCCCTCGAGGTGGCCTTGCTGGTGGCGCGTCACCAAGCCCGCGGACGGCGCTCAGCCAAGCGCTGACTTCCGTCTTCGGCGCCTCGCGCCATTCGCCGGGCGCCAAGCCGTCGAGCGTCCAAGGGCCTATTGCGTAGCGAATGAGTCGCAGGGTGGGTAGCCCTACGGCAGCGGTCATTCGTCGTACTTGCCGGTTACGGCCTTCGCGCAGTTCGAGTTCCAGCCACGTGGTCGGTATGCGCTCGCGATGGCGAATGGGCGGCGTGCGTGGCCACAAGTGGGCGGGCTCCGGCACTTCCCGGCTGGCGGCTGGCAGTGTCGGACCATCGGCAAGCACCACGCCCGTGCGCAGCGCGGCGAGTGCCTCATCCGTACACACGCCTTCCACTTGGGCCCAATAGATTTTCGGCGCCTTGAAGCGCGGGTCCGCCAAACGGGCTTGCAACGGCCCGTAGTTGGTCAGCAGCACCAGCCCCTCGCTGTCTTGGTCCAGCCTCCCGGCCGGATAGACCCCGGGCACCGGCACCCAGTCGGCAAGGGTTGCACGCCCCTGACGGTCCGTGAACTGCGTCAGGACGCCATAAGGCTTGTTGACCAGCAACAAACGGATGCTGTCAGCCATGGCGATGGCCCGGGCAGGGCGTGGGCAACGGGCAGGCGCCGCTACGCGGGCAAATGAGGGTGGCGGGGCGCTCCGCAGCGTCGGCAATCCACGAGATGTTCTGTACCTGCGCCACTGTCTGCAGAGCCTGACGTACTTCGGGTGAAAGCTTCGCCTGGCCCTTACCGCGGCGGCAGGCAGAGGCGACCGAGGCGATGAGATCGGCGGCAGGCAAACCTTGCGCTTCGAGTGCCGGCGCGAGGTCCACGCCTACGGACAGCACGTGCGAGGTATGCCCCGCATCCTCGGTATGCAAGGAGTGGCAGCAGTAGAGCCTGGGCCCGAGGCCTGCATCCATCACCGAAATCTGGGAAGTCGGTGTGGTGCCGGCCTTGGGGCCCGGCGAGCCTTCGTTGAGCAACTTGAACACCGCCCAGCGCGGACAGGGGTCGGGAACCAGCGCCATGTTGCCCCATGGCAGAGCGATGCCGTTGCCGCGATAGACGGCGCGCAGATAACCGGGTGGGTAGCCGTCAAAGAAGTGCCAGTGGCGATAGGGCGAAACGGCTGTCATGCGGCGCATGACCACCGCGGGCGTCACGCCAAGTTTGGTGCAGGCCACCACGCTGTGGGATTCGCGCAGCAGAAATTGGCGGAACGGTTGGCGGGGGCACAGCAGGGCGCCGGCGAACATGCTGCACTCGAAGTCGCGCCACGCATACAGCACGTCCTGCGCGGCCATTCCCGGGCGAATTTGGCCGGTCATATCGTCGCCGAGGATGCCCGAAGCCGTATGTGGCGAGATCATGCCGTCGCCGCCGTGGAGCACTTGGTGCCCAAGGAAGAAGGCCAGTTCGTATTTCAGGCGAGCCTCTTGCTGATTCATACGACGGTTCACGATCAACGTGCCGGGCGCTTCATAGCGGGCGCGCAGCAGCGTATGGCCATCCGCGGCGTGTTCCCCTTCGGACCATTTCAAGCGTAAGCCATGCGTGTGGCAGATTTCGACGAGATCTTCCACGGACAATGGCATGCGGCGCCCGCCGGCCTCTTCTGCGGCGCGCTCAATTTCCGGGAAATCGTTCTGGCGGGTTTCCTGCCAAACGCGAATGAGGAGTTGCGCGAAGTGCCGCCCGCTGGTGCCGGTTTGCGCGAGGAGTTCCGGCAGGGCCGCTTGCAGCAGGCTTTTGGAAAAGAGGAAGGCCGGTTCCAAAGGCATGGCTTCCGCTACGCCGCTCGTGCGGTCGGCGGCCGTGACGGGACGAGTTGGGGCGGTGCCGGGCGCGTCGACGGAGTCGTCGAGAAACCACTTGGATTCCTTCCCGAAGACCTTGGCCAACAGGGCCAAAACCTCGCTGGAAGGCGAGCGTTTGCCGTTTTCCATCATGCTCAAGTAGGAGGTGGAAGGGGCGGCTTCCACGTCGAGCTGCACGCACCGCGCGGACAGCTCGTCCAGCGTCAAACCATGGCGCTTGCGGAGATTTTTCAGCTTCGCACCCAAAAAGTGCGCCTGCTTCGGCAAACCGACCATGGCAGAGCTCCGTAGTGAACTTTTGTGAATTTTACACTGTGAATTTTCTATTGTGAACATCACGGGCGGAATTCACATACAATTTTTTCACTGATTGATATCCCAACCGCTACGGAGACAAGCATGAGCTTCCTGACCGCCGAACAACTGGCACACGATTGGTCCACCAACCCGCGCTGGAAGGGCGTGCAGCGTGGCTATACCGCTGCCGACGTGGTTCGTCTCCGTGGCTCCGTGGCGGTGGAACACTCGCTCGCCCGTCTCGGCGCCGAAAAGCTGTGGCGCCACATGCACGAAATGCCGTTCGTTAACGCGCTCGGCGCGCTCACGGGCAACCAAGCTATGCAGCAGGTGAAAGCGGGCTTGAACGCTATCTATCTGAGCGGCTGGCAGGTGGCCGGCGACGCCAACCTCTCTGGTGAAATGTACCCGGACCAGTCGTTGTACCCGGCGAACTCGGTACCCGAGGTGGTGCGCAAGATCAACAACACCCTGCTGCGTGCGGACCAACTGCACCACGCCGAAGGCGACCACACCGTGGATTGGCTGCAGCCCATTGTGGCCGACGCCGAGGCCGGTTTCGGTGGCGTGTTGAATGCCTTCGAACTGATGAAGGGCATGATTGCTGCTGGTGCCGCTGGCGTTCACTTCGAAGACCAGTTGTCCTCTGCCAAGAAGTGCGGCCACATGGGTGGCAAGGTGCTCGTGCCGACGCAGGAAGCGGTTAGCAAGCTCATTGCTGCCCGTCTGGCTGCCGACTGCGCAGGCGTGCCCACCCTGTTGGTGGCCCGTACGGACGCCGAGTCTGCCAACCTCCTCACTTCTGACATCGACGAGCGTGACCGTCCGTTCATCGCCTCGACAGAGCGCACGGCCGAAGGCTTCTTCTACGTGAACGCCAGCCTCGACCAAGCGATTGCCCGCGGTTTGGCCTACGCGCCCTATGCGGATCTGATCTGGTGCGAGACCGGCAAGCCGGACCTCGAGGAAGCCAAGCGCTTCGCTGAGGCCATCCATGCCAAGTTCCCGGGCAAGCTGCTCGCCTACAATTGCTCGCCCTCGTTCAACTGGCGCAAGAAGCTGGACGACGCGACCATTGCCAAGTTCCAGCGCGAACTCGGCGCCATGGGCTACAAGTTCCAGTTCATTACGCTGGCCGGGTTCCATGCGCTGAACTTCAGCATGTTCCAGCTGGCCAAGGGCTACAAGGCCAGCCAGATGTCGGCTTACGTCGAGTTGCAGGAGGCGGAGTTCGCCGCCGAAGCCATCGGCTACACCGCTACCCGCCACCAGCGGGAGGTGGGCGCCGGCTACTTCGACGAGGTGACGCAGGTGTGCACGGGTGGCACGTCTTCGACCACCGCGATGAAGGGCTCCACGGAAGAGGGTCAGTTTCACTGATCGTGACGCTGGGGCGTGCCGTCAAGGTTCGCCCCTGCGGTTTCCCTAATTAACGCGTGCCGCCGGTCGCTATACTGGCGGTATGCATTACGTTCTTATCTTGCCGCCATACCAGCATGGCTGAAGCTTTCGACCCGGCTTGCCGTCGCTGTCCGCGGTTGGCGTCGTTTCTCGACGATGTGCGTGCCAAGCACGGCGATTACCACGCGGCTCCCGTGTCAGCCTTCGGTGTCTCTCAGCCGGGCTTTTTGGTGGTGGGGCTGGCGCCTGGTATGCACGGTGCCAATCGCACGGGGCGTCCCTTCACGGGGGACCACGCCGGTCTGCTGCTTTACCAGGCCCTGTACGCCGCCGGCTTCTCGAACCGTGCTGAATCTCTAAGCCGTGATGATGGTTTGCAGCTGCGTGATTGCCGCATCACGAATGCCGTGCGTTGCTTGCCGCCGGCCAACAAGCCTCTGCCCGTAGAGATGCACACTTGCAATAGCTTTCTGGCCCACGACCTGGCCGCGGTGCCGGCTGGCGGTGCCATCCTCGCTTTGGGCCGTGTGGCCCATGAAGCGGTGTTGCGCGCCTTAGGCCTGCGTGCCGCGGCCTACGCCTTCGGCCATGGTGCAGAACACGACTTGGGAGCGGACCGTCGTCTGTTCGACTCCTACCACTGCAGTCGTTACAACACCCAAACACGGCGCCTCACCACCGAGATGTTTGCGGCGGTGGTGGGCAAGGCAGGACAATGGGCTCGTGACCACCACGTTGCCGCCCCCCGCTGAAGCCGCGTCCGCGCCCGAGCCCTTCGACCCGAAGGGCTTCGTGGCAACGCTCCCGATGCGTCCGGGCGTCTACCGCATGTTTGCGGCCGACGGCGAACTCATCTACGTGGGCAAAGCGCGGCAACTGAAGCAGCGTGTGGGCAGTTATTTTCGCGCGGACCTCATGGCACCCAAGGTGGTGGCCATGGTGCGGCAGATAGCGCGCATCGAAGTCACGGTCACGCGGTCCGACACCGAGGCACTGCTGCTCGAGTACAACCTCATCAAGCAGCATCGGCCGCACTACAACGTGCTGCTGAAGGACGACAAGACCTTCCCTTATCTGCGCTTGTCGGCCCACGGCTTTCCGCGTATGACTTTCTACCGCGGTGTGCGTCGAGCACCGGACCGCTTCTTCGGGCCGTACCCGAGCACCTGGGCGGTTCGCGAAACGGTAACGCAACTCCAAAAGTTGTTCCGCTTGCGCACGTGCGAAGACACCTACTTTGCGCACCGCTCGCGCCCCTGTTTACAGCACCAGATTCAGCGTTGCACCGCGCCCTGTGTGGGGCTCATTTCCCAGGCGGACTACGCACGCGACGTGGAATCGGCCGTGAGCGTGCTCGAGGGCCGTAACGACGATGTGGCCCGCGACTTGGGGACACGGATGGAAACGGCTGCTGAAGCGCTGGAGTTCGAGCGGGCAGCGCAACTGCGGGACCAGCTGGCGGCGCTGCGGAAGCTGCAGGAACAGCAGATTATTACCTCGACCACCGACACTGACTGTGATGCCGTGGCACTAGCCGAAGCCAATGGCGAGTATTGCGTCGGGTTGCTGTTCATTCGTGGTGGACGCAGTCTTGGTACCACGACCTTCTTTCCGCGTACCGGTGTGGCTGAACCCGAAGAAGTGCTTTCGGCCTTTCTGGCGCAGTACTACCTCGAGCGCGAGGCGCCGCCGGAGATTCTGGTGCCGATGGCACTGGAGGAGGCGGAGGCCCTCGAGGAGACGCTGTCGCAGCGCGCAGGGCGCAAGGTCAAGTTGCACCGCGCACAGCGGGGGCTGAAAGCCAAATGGCTGGAGGTGACCCGCGAGAACGCCGAACAAGCCCTGAAAATGAAACTGACCCACCGGGCTGGTGTGGCGGGGCAGTTGGCGGCCTTGGGGGTAGCCCTTGGCTTACCCGCGCCGCCGCGCCGTATCGAATGCTTCGACATCAGCCATACAGGCGGCGAGGCTACCGTGGCGTCGTGCGTGGTGTTCGGGCCCGAGGGGCCGAGCAAAACTGAATACCGGCGGTTCAACATCGAGGGCGTCGAGCCTGGCGACGACTATGGCGCCATGCGCCAAGCGCTGGAGCGTCGCTTTCGGCGAATCAAGGCGGGCGAGAGCCCCATTCCGGACGTCTTGCTCATCGACGGCGGCAAGGGGCAATTGGCGCAGGCCGAAGAAGTGCTTGCGGCCCTCGGGGTGGAGGTTCCGGCGGTGGTCGGGGTGGCCAAGGGGGCAGACCGCAGGGTAGGGCAGGAGCGCTTGTTCCGGCTGGGTGAGGAGTTTGCGGACCTGTTGCCGCCAGATTCTCCAGCGCTACATGTGGTGCAACGGGTGCGTGATGAGGCACACCGTTTTGCCATCACCGGGCACCGTCGTAGTCGCGCCAAAGCGCGCCAGGGGAGTGTGCTGGACGATGTCCCGGGGTTGGGCCCGACCCGCCGCCGTGCCTTGCTGAAGCAATTTGGTGGCCTGAAAGGCGTACAGTTGGCAGGTCTGGAAGACTTGTCGGCAGTGCAGGGCATCGGCCCCCATCTGGCGCAGGTCATTTATGATCATCTTCATGCCGGCGCCTGAGCCGGTTTCCGGGAGATACTGCCAAGTGTCTCCACCACGGCCGGTGCTCCCGGCCCTTGCAAGCCAGTTGTCCTCGTGCCATCACGTTCACTGCTGAACATCGCCAACATCCTCACCGGGCTGCGCATCCTTGCCATCCCTCTGGTGGTGTTGCTGTTCTTTTTGCCTTATTCCTGGTCGCACATGGCCGCCGGGCTCATGTTCGCCGCCGCCGGCATCACGGACAGCCTGGATGGCTATTACGCGCGCAAATACGGTTTGATTACACCGCTTGGCGCCTTCCTCGACCCCGTGGCCGACAAACTGATTGTGGCGGTGGCACTGGTTCTCATCGTCCACGACAACCATGCGTGGTGGATGACTGTCACGGCGGCGGTCATCATAGGTCGGGAAATCGCCATTTCTGCGCTGCGTGAATGGATGGCTGAGATTGGTGCGCGCCGCAAAGTAGCGGTGTCGTCCATAGGCAAGTTCAAGACCATCTTCCAGATCGTCGGGCTGTCCATGCTGCTGTACCGCGAAGACATCTGGTTTATCCCCATTTACCCTCTGGGGGTTGCCCTGACAGTGCTCGCTGCTGTCCTCACTTTGTGGTCGATGGCGGCCTACTTGCGAGCTGCTTGGCCAGATCTCACTTCGCAGGGCGAGAGCGCTTGACACTGCCGCGAAATGCCTTAATATTCTCTGTCTCGCGAGCGGGAATAGCTCAGTTGGTAGAGCGCAACCTTGCCAAGGTTGAGGTCGCGAGTTCGAGCCTCGTTTCCCGCTCCATTTCTTCTTCAGGCAACCCCGGGTCACCGGGGTTTCTTGTCTGGGGGGATAGCGCGCCGCTACGGTGGTGCGCACCGCAGGCGCGGTAGCAAAGCGGTTATGCAGAGGACTGCAAATCCTTCCAGGCGGGTTCGACTCCCGCCCGCGCCTCCACATCCCCCTTTGTGGCTCCTCATGCTCGTCACCATCAGCGGTACGCTGGCGGTGCACATGTTTGTGCCTGCCTTGCCCGATGCTGCCGCCTATTTCGCCGCCAGTCCGGCGGCCATGCAACTCACCGTCAGCGTCTACATCCTCGGGGTAGCCGGTGGCCAATTGCTTTATGGTCCCTTGTCGGATGCGCTTGGCCGGCGGCCCATGCTGTTGGTGGGGCTAGCGGTTTATACGGTAGCCGGGTGCGCCGCAGCGTTTGCCACCGGTCTGCATTCGCTAGTGTTGTTACGGTTGTTGCAGGCCTTGGGGGGTTGCGCGGGGCTCGCGCTGGGCCGCGCCATCGTGCGCGATACGAACCGTCCTGATGAGGCGGTACCTGCACTGGCCCTCATGAACCTGATGATGACCGTTGGCCCAGGTCTCGCCCCCATCATCGGATCAAGCTTGGTCAGCGCCTTCGGTTGGCGCTCCGTCTTTGTCGCTTTGGCAGCCCTCGGGCTGTTCACGCTTGCCTGTGTCTGGCTCAAAGTGACCGAGACGGGCCGTCCTACCGGGGAAGTCGGGTTCCGCCCGGTCATTCGCGACTACGGTGTTTTGCTGCGTTCGCGCGCATTCATGGGCTATGCCGTCGGTGGCGGTTTCGCCTCGACTGCGCTTTACGCCTTCATCACGGCGGCCCCTTTCGTCTACACCGTGCAACTGCACCGCACGCTGCGGGAAGCGGGGGTGTTCATCGGCTTGCTGGTAGTGGGTGTGTTCTGTGGTAACGCCGTTACCCGTCGTCTATCGCGGAAGATGACGAACCGCCGCTTGTTGTTCATGGGCAGTGGTCTCAGTGCCTTTGCGGCCGCGGGGTTCGTGGGGCTGGTGTTGTCCGGCGAGCTTAGTGTGGTGGCGCTGCTTGTCGTCATGTTCTTCTTCACGTTAGGGGCTGGAATTACCAGTCCCGCAGCGCTTGGCAGCTCGCTGGGCGTGGACGGCAGGATCGTGGGCTCTGCGGCCGGCCTTTACGGGTGCGTACAGATGCTGGCCGGGGCGGTATGTACTTCAATGACGGGTTGGGGAAGCAACCCGGCACTCTCCGCGGCTTGGGTGATGCTCGGCGTGTCTTTGTTGGTCGTCGTCAGCTTCTGGGCTGCGACGCTCTCCCGTAAACCTTAGCCGCCGACCTCCAGCTTCACGACGCGTCCTTGTTCGTCGTGGTGGACTACGCAAATGCGTGCACCTTGGGCTGTGCTCACCGTCTCTGGTTCCAAACTGAAGCCCAATGCCAGTGCCTCCGGCGTTTCTGCGGTATGGGTCGCGCCGGCCTTGCGAGACGGCAGCAAACTCCATAACAGCAGCAAAGCACAGGTTCCCAGTAGCGCGATGAGCGAATGCCAGGGCGACAGCGGGTCCACGGTTTCCAGCACCTCGATGGCCGCCGGCTCGAATGACAAGCGTTGCTTGACGACTTCGTGAAGCTTCAGCAGCACGGGCAGCCAAAGGAACGCAAAACCACCCCACAAAGCCAAAGTACTAGCGCGCGAGGCCAGACGACGACGCCACCCGAGATCTCGGCTGACGTTGATAATTAGCGGCTCAGACATCGGGGGAAACTCCCGGTGGGGCAACCTTGGCGGCAGCAATACGGTCTGCTTCGACATCGAAGTGCGCACCGCGGTCCGGGCTAATCCATCTAGCCCGTTGACCGTGCCGCATACTCAAGGCGCGCACGAAGCCGCCTACCGTGGCGCCCGTATTGATGACCCAGAACACCACCGGGTACCACACCATCCAGTAGTAGTTGCGCCCCAGTCCGCGGTCATAGCCACCATCGAACCACTGACTGACGGCGAACTGCAGCAGACAAGTGCCACCAAGGAGGGCTGTGCCCCATGACGGGATGATAGGTGAGCCGACGACGGGGACGGCACCGTGAGGCAGAACCAATCCCAAAATCCAGAGAACAAACATGAGGGTGAGTAACCAAGACCAAACCAAACTGAGGATGAGTTCCAGCAGCAACGGCCAAAGGTGGTTCAGGGTCGGATGAATAACGACATCGAAATTGCGCAGCAACACTTGCGCGCCACCGGTAGCCCAACGTAAGCGCTGCTTCCACAAGCCACTGAGCGTTTCGGGCATGAGTATCCAGACCAGTGCATGCGGTTCGAACAAGACCTCCCAGCCCGCGCGCTGGAGTTTCCAGGTGATGTCGATGTCCTCAGTCAGCATGTCTGGGCTCCAATAGCCCACTTGATGCAAGGCCGACTTGCGGAAAGCCGTGATGACCCCGGAGACCGTGAATAGTGAACCGAAGGTGCGCTGGGCCCGTTTGATCATGCCGACGATGGAGGAGAACTCGCCGACCTGCACCCGGCCGAGCAAGGTGGAGCGGTTGCGAATACGGGGGTTGCCGGTCACGGCGGCTACATCCGGGTTCTTCATGAAGTGGCGCACCATCCAGTGCGCCGAGTGCTTATCTAGCAGTGCGTCTCCATCGATGCACAGGAGGATTTCGTGGCGAGCTAAAAGGGCGCCGGCCTCCAGGGCTTTCGCTTTACCTTGATTTCTAGCCAGATGAACTACTCGCAGGCGAGGGTGCTGTGCCACCAGTGCGTTGAGGATGGCGGCGGTGTCGTCACTGGAGCCATCGTTGATGGCGACTACCTCGAAATCGGGGTAGTCCAGCGCCAGAGCATGGCGTACCGTTTCTTCGGCGTTCTGCCCCTCGTTGTAGCAGGGGATGAGAACGCTGACGGGCAAGCTGTCGATGCGTTGTGGGGGCGACTGATACGACCGACCGCCACGTTCATGCCGGAAGTGAAAGGCTGCGGCACCCATCATCCACAGGTAGGACATGAACAGCGGATAAAAGTAGACGAAGCCCTGCAGCCCAAGCCAGACCACGTGCAGGAAAGTGCTCAACATGAAAGTGCTGTGCATGGCGAGTGGGCAACCTTAATGGTTGCCGGAGAGTAGTTCCTCGAGGGGCTGGAGGTTCGGCTTGGTAGCGAACACAGGGCGCAATTGCGCCGGATCCGGATTGTTCCGGTAGAGATTATCTGGATAGTAACCCACATTCTTGACGCCCATCCCGTAAAGCATTCGGATGGTGTCGGCCAGTTCATTGGGTGGCAGGGGTTCGTCGTTATTGCGCCAGTTGACCGTTTGCAGCTCGATGATGACGCGTTTCATGGCGCCAGGGTGCTTTGCTACCTGTTCCACCAATTGCCGATAGAAAGCTTGTGGGTCTGGTGCTTGCTCCATATACGGCATGGCCATGATGGCGGTGTAGTCGTAATGGGCGAGGGAACTCTGCAGTGACTGCGAGTACCAGGTTTCGGCATACGGGTTGAGGGCGACGGTGGCGTAGAGATTGCGCGCAGTCTTGAGGCCGGGTTGCTCGCGCCGTACCAAGGCAGCCACCTCACCGGCAAACGCGTCCAGATAGGCGGTCTTGCGGGCGGCCCATTCACGCAGCAGAGTGTCGTTCTGGCGTAACTCGGGCAGCGCGGTAGGTAGACCCCAAGAACGATATTCCGCCAGCGCCCAAGGGCTGGCGTCCTCGTAGTCGGACAAGGTCACATCGTCGTGAAACAGAATGCCATCGAAGGTGGCAGCACGACCCAGATCTTCGTAAATCTCCCGAATGGCCTTTCTGGCACGCGGTGAAAACGGTGACAGACGTGGGTAACCCATGGAGAGATGGTTGGCTTTGTTGGGCTGCGTCACCACGCGGTCTTTGGCCGCCGGGTTCTTGGCAGGTAACTCGAAGGCCAGTAGCGGCATCCACGCATAAACACGACTGGCGGCGGTACGCGTGAGAATCTGCCAAGCGACGCGGTTAAATAAATCCGCTCGCATGGGCAGATGTCGGTTCGGGAAATAGACGGCATCCGCGGCGCCATTCGCGTCCGGGTCCGCGTAGGCCTGCAAGTAAACCGTGTTCACGCCCATCCAGTTGATGCGGTCCAGAAGGCGACCTATGTTGTCTTCCTGCTGCACGGGGTCGGAGTCGTAGAGGTAGTCGAGGTCTACGTGCATGACCTTGGCGGGGACGCCATTGTCGAGGGTGTTGTGGTTGCGCAGTTCAATCTCGCGCTGTAAACCGGTCAAGCCCAATGCGGGTTGCACCAGCACACGGTGTAGTTCGTCGGGTGGGGTGGTCAGCGTGTCGGGGCCATCGTTCAAGTTGAACCCAACGCGCATTCCAAGGCGCGAGGCTACTGCTAGGGTTTGCTGGTTGTAGCGGCCGTAAGGCCAGACCATGGCCCGCGGTGCCTTACCAAGATGTTTGGCAATCAGCTCGCTGTTGCGTTTCAGGTCTGCTTTCACTCGGGCGACATAAGCGTGTTCGTTTTCATAAACGCGCTTCGTGGGGAGCCATTGGCGAGCGACCGCTGCCGGTTCCAGATTGCCCTGCGGGTTCGCTACTATTCCCTGATGCAACGCATAACTATGGCTAGCGACTTCAATGAGCCCGGAAGCCTGCATCTCTCTCAGTTCCTGCCAAGAGAGCAGACGGTTGCGTGGTATTTTCCGACCATCAAACTCAATCTCGCCGCTTTCCGGCTCCATCCAGCCGCCGACGAGTGCGACCACTGCGGGTGCATGGAAGGCTTTCAGTAGCGGATAGGCGTGGTCGTAGACCGATTGATAGCCATCGTCGAAGGTGAGCAGGACCGCTTTGTCCGGTAAGGGACGAACCCCGGCCTCGTCCGCCAACACGTCGTCCACACTAACGAAATGCCAACCGGAGTCGCGTAACCAAGTGAGTTGTTCATGGAGCAACTCCGGAGTAATGGAATAGCCGGGTACTAGCGCGCTGCCGGTGGGACTGACCTCGTGGTAACAGAGGATGGTTACCCGGGGTGCTGTGGCGATGGCGGTGCCGGTCCGCGGGTAGCTGGCC
>CALQLF020000040.1 GCA_943331345.2 Candidatus Planktophila lacus
GGTGGCGGGCTCGCAGTCATGGCCATGTGTCTCGGTTCAGGGCAGGGCATGGCCTTGCTGGTTGAAGTAGAGGCGAACCGTGGCTGACGCGCCGGACTTCGCCAGTCGCCTGCAGCGGCTTGAGGATGAATCCGCGTTGCGGCGTCTCGTGGCGCTGTACGGCCAAGCTATCGACAACCGTGAACCAGAACTCCTCGGTTCCTTGTTTTGCGAGGATGCCGAGTTTGGTTCGGTGGATGGTGTGATGTGCGCCGCTGGGCGCGCGGCGATTGTGGATTTCTATCGCGGTCGCTTTGGTGTTCTTGGCCCCACGTTCCATTACACGCACGACCACTTGCTGGAGTTTTCCGCGGACGACGCCAACGTGGCTACTGGCGTGGTGACCGCGCATTCGGAAGCCGCACGCGATGGCGTGCCTATGCTGGCTGCCATTCGCTATCTCGACCGCTACCGCCGCGTGGCTGCAGGTTGGCAGTTCGCCGAGCGCAAGCTGGCCTTTTTCTATTACTTGTCTGCCACCGACTATCCCTTGGCCTTCCGTGATGCGCTGCGAATGCGCGGGCACGGTACGCCACAGTCTGCCGACTGGCCCGAAGGGCTGGCATCCTGGCAGCACTACTACGCGGGCTAGTACCTCCATTCTGGCTAGCGGTTTATTACTGTTGGAGAATCCGTCATGCGTTTGCAAGGAAAAGTAGCTCTGGTGAGCGGTGGCGCCGCAGGCATTGGTGCGGCTATCGCCATGGCTTTGGCTGCGGAAGGCGCAAGCGTCATGGTGACGGACATCGACGCCGGGGCTGCTGCCGCGTTGGCTGAAAGCATTCGTGCCACTGGTGGCAGTGCGGACAGCCTCAAGCTCGATGCCGCGGACGAAGCCCAGTGGATGGCAGCGGTCGCCGCGACGGTGGAGCGCTGGGGTTCCTTGTCGGTGCTGGTGAACAACGCCGGCATCGCGCCCACCGCGGACCCCATCGAAAGCCTGGCGCTTGCCGATTGGCGCCGTTCCTTGAGCGTGAACCTGGATGGTGTGTTCTTGGGTGTGAAGCATGGCATCCGCGCAATGAAGGCCAATGCATCTACGGCCAGCAGCATCATCAACGTGTCGTCCATTCTTGGCATCGTGGGTACCACGCGAGCACCGGACTATGTTGCGGCGAAGGGCGCGGTGCGTCTGCTGACGAAAGCGGCGGCCCTGGAGTGCTGTCAGATGGGTTATCCCATCCGCGTCAACTCCATTCATCCGGGGTTCATCGAGACCCCGATGCTGGAGCGTGGCCTGCAGAACATGGCGTCGCTCGGGTTCTTTCCGGATGCGAACGTGGCGGCGGCGGCCATTCGCTCGCTACACCCCATCGGTCGTCTCGGGCGCCCCGCGGATATTGCCTCCGCGGTGGTTTACCTCGCGAGCGACGAGTCGTCGTTCATGACGGGTGCCGAGATGGTGCTCGATGGCGGCTACACGGCGCAGTAAGCCTAGGCCGACAGCGTGCAACCTGGGTAGTTGCGCGCGGCCACATCGGCGCAGGCCTGAGCGAACGGGCCAACACCACCAACATATGGCATGAACACCTTCGGCTTGCCGGGTATGTTCGCGCCCGTGTACCAGGAGTTCGCCTTCGGGAAGAGGGTGGTATTGGCCACTTCCGTCACATGCGCCATCCACTGGTCCTGCGTCTGCGGCGTGACTTCAATGGTACGCAACTGCTGGCGACGCAGGTCCGCGATGCAATTGCTGGCCCATTCCACGTGTTGTTCGATGGAAACCACCATGTTGCTCAGCACGGAAGGGCTGCCAGGGCCGGTCATGATGAAAAGGTTCGGGAAGCCCGCCACCAGCATGCCGAGATAAGTCGCTGGACCTTCCCTCCATTGGTCCTTCAAGGTAATGCCATTGCGACCCCGAATATCGATGGCGGCCAAGGAACCGGTCATCGCATCGAAGCCAGTGGCAAATACCAGCGCATCGAGTTCGTAGTGAGCCGCTGAGGTGCGTAGGCCCGTGCTGGTGATCTCTTCGATGGGCGCGGAACGCACGTCCACCAACGTGACATTGGGACGGTTGTAAGTGGCGTAGTAGTGGCTGTCCACGCAGATGCGCTTGGTGCCAAGCGGATGATCGGTTGGGCAAAGCAATTTCGCCACCGCCGGGTCTTTCACCGTTTCGCGAATCTTGTTGCGAACAAACTCCGCAAGGGTGTCATTTGCTTCCACCGAGGCCAGGAGGTCCAGGTAGCCAATCAAAACGCGGGTAGCCCCACCATATTCCCAAGCGGCCTCGTACTTCTGCTGTCGTTCTTCAGCCGTGGTTTCGTGTACAAACTTGGTGGGCATTTCGGCAGGCACGCCGAACATCGATTGGCGGGCGGCCGCACGGTGCGCGGCATAGCGCGCCTTCAGCGCCTTCTCTTTCTCGCGATCGAGTGGGCCGTTGTGCGCGGGAATGCTGAAGTTCGGTGTGCGCTGGAAAACATGCAGGTGGCTGGCTTGCTGCGCTACCTGCGGAATGACTTGAATACCCGTGGAACCGGTGCCGACGACACCGACCCGCATGCCGGTAAAGTCCACGCCCTCACGCGGCCATTGCGCCGTGTGGTACCACTGGCCCGAGAACTTCTCGATGCCGGGGAACGGCGGCAGACGCACTGCGGAGAGGCAGCCTGAAGCCATGATGCAATACGTGGCCGTGTGGTGGCCACCGTCGTTCGTGGTCACTTTCCATTCACGGGCGGTTTCGTCGAAATGGGCCGCCGTGACGCGGGTTTCCAGTTGGATGTCGCGGCGCAAATCGAAGCGGTCCGCCACGTGGTTCAGGTAAGACAGAATTTCCGGTTGCCCCGGATAGCGTTCCGTCCACTGCCACTCCTGCTGCAGCGCTTCGTCGAAGGAATAGCAGTACTCCATGCTTTCCACGTCGCAACGCGCCCCTGGATAACGGTTCCAGAACCACGTGCCGCCAACGCCGTCGCCCGCCTCGAAGACGCGCACGCGGAGCCCTTGCTGGCGCAGACGGTGCAACAAGTAGAGACCCGAAAAACCGGCACCAACAACGATGGCGTCGTAGTGGCCGTTAGTGGGGTTGGCAAGCGTGTTGCTGTCACTCATGGGTCTTCTCGCTCGGTGGCGCGTTGGAGGTAGACTGCATCATAACCAACTGCAAGCCTTGTGGACTGCGGTGTATTTTAGTGCAGTGCAAAAGCAGTCCAACGCCGCGGAGTAATGCAATGAAGATTCTTTCTGCACTACGTGTACTGCTTTGGGTTTCAGTCATGTTACCCACGCTTGCAATGGCCGCGCTACCTTCGGCGGCGCCGTCTTCGCCACCCACTGGTTCGTCCTCCTCGCCATCGGTTGAATGGCCCGCCTACGGCAACACCGCTGACGAGCAGCGCTTCAGTCCGCTAGAGCAAATTCATGCCGGCAATGTCGCGAAACTCGGTCTGGACTGGGCGCTCGATGTTCCCGATGCGGTTGCGTTCGTCAGCACGCCGTTGATGGTGGATGGGGTGCTGTATTTCTCCGGGGACCGCTCCATCGTGCGCGCAGTGGACGCGCGCACCGGGCGCCGTCTCTGGACCTATGACCCGGAAGCGGGCAAGCACTCGCCGCGCAGCATTGCCATCGGTTGGAATTCGCATCGCGGCATTGCTTACGAAAACGGCAAGGTGTTTGTAGGCACCACCGATGGCCGATTGGTGGCGTTGGCAGCCAGTAATGGCGCGGTGCTCTGGGCCACCCGTACATTTCCACTGGGCAGCAACAAGGCCATCACGGGCGCGCCGCGAGCCATTAACGGGCGCGTGTATATGGGCCATGGTGGCGCGGATATCGGTACCCGTGGTTACGTTGATGCGTACGATGCAGCCACTGGCAAGCGCCTATGGCGGTTCAATACGGTTCCCGGGAACCCGGCGGACGGTTTTGAAAACGCGGCTATGCAGCGCGCTGCGGCTACTTGGCAAGGCGAATGGTGGCGCGGTGGCGGTGGTGGCACGGTTTGGAATGCCATCACGGTGGACCCTGAGTTGAACCTCGTCTATATCGGCGTGGGTAACGGCGGGCCCTGGAACCGCCAATGGCGCAGCGAAGGCAAGGGCGACAACCTCTACCTGTGCTCCATCGTCGCCTTGCGCGCCGATACCGGCGAGTACGTTTGGCACTACCAAGTGAACCCGGGCGAGGAGTGGGACTACAAGGCCACTGCCGACATCATCCTGACTGACCTGACCCTCGACGGGAAAAAGCGAAAGGTGCTGATGCAGGCGCCCACTAACGGGTTCTATTACGTCATTGACCGCACCAACGGGAAGCTACTCAGCGCCGAGAAGTACGAACAAGTGAACTGGGCCGAGAAGATTGACTTGGTCACCGGCCGGCCCGTCGAAGCCCCTTTCGTGCATCCCAAGGCCGGCGAATCGCGTTTCGAGATGTGGCCCGGGCCTTGGGGTGCGCATAACTGGCAGGCCATGTCCTACAACCCAGCGTTGGGCCTAACCTTCATTCCCACCATGCATATTCCGGCGTACTGGTCACGGCCCGCTGATTCCCAGACCACACGCAGTTACTTCTTTAACTTCGGCATGAACATCGAGCACCCGACGGACCCAACGGTGAGTTCCGGTGGTTTGCTTGCTTGGGACCCCGTTCGTCAGCAAGCGCGATGGAAGGTCACTTACGACGGCGTCTGGAATGGCGGCACTTTAGCCACGGCTGGCAACCTAGTCTTCCAAGGCACGGCGGCCGGTGGTTTCCATGCCTTCGATGCGCAAAATGGGCATCGCTTATGGAGTTTCGAGGCACAGCGTGGCATCACGGCGCCGCCCATCAGTTATTCCGTCGATGGTGTACAGCATGTGGCGGTGCTGGTCGGGTGGGGTGGCAACGGCTCGTTCGGCACCGCGGCGTTCGCCAAGCACGGTTGGCGTTTCAAAGGCCCCGGCATTCGCTTGCTGAGTTTCAGCTTGCAGGGCAAGGCAAAACTGCCTGCCGTTGATGCACGACGTTTTGCGCTAGACCCGGTGGATACCGGTACGGCGCCTATTGATGAAGCACAGGCCACGGTAGGGATAGGCACCTACCACGGATCATCGTGTGCTACTTGCCATGGCGTCATGGCCATGTCGACGGGCGGCGGCGGACCGGACCTGCGCGAATCCGCTTCCCTGCGCGACTACGCAGCCTTCCGCGCCATTGTCGCGGAAGGGGCGTTGTTGCCGCTGGGCATGCCGATGTTCGACGACCTCGAGGAAGCCGAACTCCGGGGAACCTGGGAGTTCCTCCGGCAGCAAGCGCGGGCTGCGGTCAAGCAGCCCGGGCGCGTCGTGCCGCCTGAATTGCCGTCCACACCTTGAGCGGCGTGGCGGGCATGGAGATGTCCTCTACGCCTGCCGGCTGAAGCGCGTCGACCATGGCGTTCATCACCGCCGGCGTGGCCGCGATGGCACCGGCCTCGCCGCAGCCCTTCACGCCCATCACGTTGGAGGGTGACGGGGTACAGATGTAGTCGAGCTTGAAGTTCGGCACGTCATCCGCGCGCGGCAGCGTGTAGTCCATGAGCGAACCCGACAGCAACTGGGCGCTGTCTTCGTCGTAGACGCAATTTTCTAGCAACGCCTGGCCGATGCCTTGCACAGTGCCACCGTGCACCTGACCGTCGACAATCATCGGGTTGACCACGTTGCCGAAGTCGTCCACGACCGAGTAAGCGACGATGACGGTGACGCCCGTCTCCGGATCCACTTCCAGTTCGCAGACATGGACGCCCGCGGGGAAAGTGAAGTTGGTCGGGTCGAAGAAGGCAGTTTCTTCGAGGCCCGGCTCGATTTCATCGGAGGGAAACTTCGCCGGCGCGTGGGCCGTGAAGGCCAGTTCCGGGAACGACAGTGCGCGGTCCGTACCTACCACGGAGAACTTGCCGTCGGCGAACACGATGTCGCTTTCGGCGGCCTCCAGTACGTGCGCAGTAATCTTACGGCCCTTGGCAATGATCTTGTCGATGGCCTTGATGATGGCCGTGCCACCCAGTGCCAACGAACGCGAACCATTGGTGCCTAGGCCGAAGGGCGTGCGGCCCGTGTCGCCGTGGACCACTTCCACGCTCGACAGCGGTACGCCAAGCTTGGAGTTCACCACCTGCGCGAACGTGGTCTCGTGGCCTTGGCCGTGCGAGTGCGTACCCGTCATAACGATGACCGAACCGGTAGCGGTAACCCGTACCGTGGCCGATTCGAACATGCCGCTGCCACCGCCGTTGGCCATGACAATCTTGGAGGGCGCTGCGCCGCAGGCTTCAATGTAGCTAGAAAGCCCGATACCGCGCAGCTTGCCGCGGCTGGCGGCTTCCGCACGGCGCTCCTCGAAGGTGGCGTACTCGCTCATGGCAAGTGCCTTATCGAGCGCGAGTTCGTACTGGCCCGAGTCGTACTGGGAGCCCACTGGAGTGAGATACGGGAAAGCGTCGTCCGGCACGAGGTTCCGACGGCGCAGTTCCGCCGGATCGATGCCGAGGTCGTCCGCAGCGCGGTCCACCACACGCTCAATGACGTAGGTGGCTTCTGGGCGGCCGGCGCCACGGTAGGCGTCCACGGGCACGGTGTTGGTGAGAATGCCCTTCACGTCGCAATAGATGGCCGGGATGGTGTAAGTGCCGGACAGCAGGGTGGCGTAGAAAAAGGTGGGGATGGCAGGCCCGAACGTGGAGTAGTACGCGCCCATGTTGGCGCAAGTGCTCACGCGCAGCGCCAGGAACTTGCCGTTGGCATCCAACGCCAATTCCACATGCGTGAGATGGTCGCGGCCGTGGCGGTCGCTCACAAAGGCTTCGCTGCGCTCGGCCACCCAACGCACGGGACGCCCGAGGCGACGGGCTGCCCAGCAGGCGATGACTTCCTCGTGGTAGTGCATGGCCTTGATGCCGAAGCCACCACCCACGTCAGGAGAGATGACCCGAATCTTGTGCTCGGGAACGCCGAGGGAAGCGGTAGCAAGCAAGATGCGTTGTACGTGCGGGTTCTGCGATGACAGCCACAGGGTGAATTCGCTGCGACCACTGTCGTATTCGGCGCAGACCGCGCGCGGTTCCATGGTGTTGCAGATGATGCGGCTGTTCACCAGATCAATCTTCGCCACATGCGCGGCTTTAGCGAACGCGGCCTTGACCGGCGATTCTTCACCAATCTGCCAGTGAAAACCTTGGTTGCCCTTGGCACCTTCCCAAACCTGCGGCGCCTCTGGGCGCATGGCGCGCTCGATGGAGGCCACGGCCGGCAGGTCGTCGATGTCCATCTCGATGAGTTCGGCGGCGTCTTTGGCCTGGTGCAAGGTTTCAGCGAACACCACCGCAATGGGTTCGCCCACATAACGGATGCGATCGAAGGCGATGACCGGCATGGTAGGCGAGAACATCGGCGTGCCGTCGATGTTCATGGTCATCCAACCGCAGGGAAGGATGCCGATCTTGTCGTCTTGCAGGTCTTGGCCATTGAAGGCCGCCACGACGCCAGGGGCCTCGCGGGCCGCGCTGACATCCATCTTGCGGATGATGCCGTGAGCCATGTTCGCGCGCACCAAATAGGCATGCACTTGCCCTGGGCGCTGCAGGTCGTCCGTGTACGTGCCGCGTCCGGTGATGAACCGGAGGTCTTCGACACGCAGGACCGAATCACCAATACCGTTACCCGTACCGTTACTCATGGCGGCTCCAACACTAACAAAATGCTTGATTGCAGACGTGGCGATATTGACACAAAACCCGTCCGCGAAAAGCCCCTCCGTAGCCCCGGCCCAAATGACGTACGGGGGCGGGTGAGCAACGAGCAATTCGGGTACGCTAGGCACTCGCCTAACCGGGCGCGCAGTGGAGCCGCTTCAATGTCGATTCGGGGTGAATACAGGATTGCTGCGCCGCGCGCGGCCGTGTGGGATGCGTTGAACGATACGGCGACGTTGCAGGCCTGCATTCCCGGCTGTGAGTCGATGAACCGGCTCTCCGACACCGAGATAGAGGCGAAAATTCTGGCACAGCTTGGGCCCATCCGTTCCACCTTCGCCACGCGCATCTCGCTTTCCGAGATGGACCCGCCGAATGGTTACCGCTTGACGGGTGAGGGCAAGGGGCCCACGGGCTTCGGCAAGGGTTCTGCGCGGGTAGACTTGGTCGAAGACCAGGGTTACACCGTGCTGACCTATACAGCGGAGCTCGGCTTGGGCGGCAAGCTCGCGCAAGTCGGTTCTCGCTTGGTCGAGGCGGCCTCGCGCCAGCTCGCGGACCAGTTTTTCGCCACGCTGTCGTCCCGTCTCGAGCTTGCTAACGCCCCCGCTACGGCGGAAGCGGGGGAGGCTGCTCCCGACGCTGCAGCTAGTACTGGCGCATCGGCGGCGACTGGGCGAAACTGGGCTTCACTGAAGTGGGCGCTGGCCGTAGCCGTGGGCTTGGCGGTCGTCTACTATCTGGCGCGGCACTAAAGCTGCGTCTTTTGCCGAAATCTTTTGAATTCTTGGGGGATACGTGATGTCCGTGTCGGTGGCGCTGGAAGTCAACGGTCGTGCAGTCAGCCTGGAGCTGGACCCGCGTACCCTGCTGGTGGAATTGTTGCGGCGTGAACTACGCCTCACCGGAACGCATGTGGGCTGCGATACCAGCCAATGCGGTGCCTGTGTGGTGCATGTAGATGGTCGTGCAGTGAAGAGCTGCACCATGCTCGCGGTGCAAGCTGCCGGTGCGAAGGTGACCACCATCGAAGGGTTGGCGCAAGGCGACCAACTCCATCCGGTGCAGGCAGCTTTCCGCAACTGCCATGGCTTGCAGTGCGGCTATTGCACTCCCGGCATGATCATGACGACCGTGGACCTACTGCGCCGTAACCCGAACCCTACCGAACACGAGATTCGCGAGGGCCTCGAGGGGAATATCTGCCGTTGCACCGGCTACCAGAACATCGTCCGCGCCGTCGCCGAAGCGGCGGTTGCCCTGCGTGAGGCTCCTGCAGCCTCCGCTTCGGCCTGATCCTTACCTGAGCCTTACGGGAGCCAAGCGCCATGTACGCTTTCAACTATGTTCGCGCCGGTTCGGTTTCCGAAGCCGTTCAGGCGGTTCCGGGCGGTAATTTCCTCGCTGGTGGCATGACGCTGCTGCCGTCGTTGAAGTTGCGGCTTGCACGGCCCGACCAATTGGTCGACCTGGCCGGAATTCCGGGCTTGGCGGGCATTGAAGAGGTCGGTGGTCGTATCGTCATTGGCGCCATGACGCGCCACATCGATGTGGCCAGTTCTGCGCTCGTTCGCGCCAAGATTCCGGCACTCGCTGATTTGGCAGGCGGCATCGGGGACCCGCTGGTTCGCAACCGCGGCACCATCGGCGGCTCCATCGCCAACAACGACCCCTCAGCCGACTATCCGGCGGCGGTGGTGGGCTTCGATGCCACCATCATCACGGATCGTCGTGAAATTCCAGCGGCTGCTTTCTTTACGGGTCTGTTCTCGACGGCCTTGCAGCCGGGTGAACTCGTGCTGCGCGTCAGCTTTCCCATCGTGCATCGTGCCGCCTACGTGAAGTTCCCGAGCCCCGCCTCGCGGTATGCCATGGTGGGCGTCATGGTGGTGCAGGCAGGCAAAGACGTCCGCGTCGTGGTCACGGGTGCCGGCCCTTGTGTTTTCCGTCTGCCGGCTTTCGAGCAAGCTCTCGCCGCCAATTTCTCAGCAGCAGCGCTTGAGGGCCTCACGGTGCCGGCGGATGGCTTGAATCAGGATCTGCACGGTACCGCTGAGTACCGCGCGCATCTGGTGCCTGTCATGGCGGGTCGTGCGGTGGCTCAGGCCCAGGGCCGTTGATGTCCACGGCGACGGTGAGTGCCCTGCCGTCGTCGGTTGATGCCACCCGAGCGCTGTTGGCCGGGGAGAACTACCTGGCAGACCGCAGTCTCGCGGTGGTGGTCTTTCTCGCTTTGCGGCTTGGCCGTCCGTTGTTCCTCGAAGGGGACGCTGGTGTTGGCAAGACCGAGATAGCGAAGGCGCTGGCCGCTGGGTTGGGCCGCAATCTCATCCGCTTGCAGTGCTACGAAGGTCTGGATTCCACCGCTGCGGTTTACGAGTGGAACTACCTCCGTCAGGTCATGGAATTGAAGCTGGCGGAGGCGGCCCATTCGGGAGAGTCTCGCGAGCAATTGGCGGCTGAGGTGTTCAGCGAAAGGTTCTTGCTGAAGCGTCCACTTTTGCAGGCGCTGGAGCCGGGGCCTAACGGGCCCCCGGTGCTGCTCATCGACGAAGTGGATCGCGCCGATGAACCGTTCGAAGCGTACCTGCTCGAGATGCTCGCGGACTTCCAAGTGACCGTACCGGAACTGGGTACCTTCCGTGCCGAACAACCGCCCATCGTCTTGCTTACTTCCAACCGTACCCGCGAAGTACACGACGCCTTGAAGCGGCGTTGTCTGTACCACTGGTTGGGTTACCCCGATGCTGCGCGTGAACTGCAGATCTTGCGCTTGCGTGCCCCCGAATCTGGCGAGCGTCTGGCAAGGCAAATCGTCGGCTGGGTACAAGCGCTGCGCCAACTGAAATTGATGAAGCCACCCGGTATCGCCGAGAGCATTGAATGGGCACGCGCCATCGTTGCCTTGGGTGAGCATTCACTGACCCGCGAAGTGGCGGATGAAACGCTCGGCGTGTTGCTCAAGTATCAGGAAGACCTGGCTTTGGTGCGCGCCGCGCCACCGCCGCTGGAGACGGACTCGGGTCCGGCGTCCGCGTGATCGGCGCCGAGGAGGGTGACGTCGGGACGTTGCCGTCCGGGTTGGTCACCTTGGTAAAAGGCTTGCGCGCCGGTGGTGTGCGCCTCGGTACCGGCGCCACGATACTGGCGGCCGAAGCTCTCGCTGAATTGGATGTACGTCGTCGTCGCGATGTGTGGGCAGCTCTTCGCGCCTGCCTCGTGACCGACCCCGCCGACTTCGAACTGTTTGACTGGCTGTTCCTCGCCTTCTATCCGCACGCTGAAGTGCCAGACCCAGCCAGCGAAAAAGTACTGCCCCGTTCCGCGGAGACGCCGCCGCCGCCCGCGATGCGCCGCTTGGCCGAGGCACTGCTCGCCACGGGGCCAGTGCCTAGCGTCCAACGCCCTGATCAAACGCTTCTGGAAGCGACGGGCACGGCCTCGCTCGAAGAACTGCTCGCGCGCAAGGACTTTGAGCAGATGGGCGCGGCAGAGTTGGCAGCGGCTCGGAGACTGTTGGCGGCCCCGTTTCTTCCGGCGGCCACGCAGCTCACCCGGCGTTTCGAGCCTGCGGTCGCGGGCCATCGGCCGGATCGACGGCGTTGGCTTGGGGCGCTGGCCAGGGGGCTGGACGCCAAGGTGCCGCTGCAAGGGCGGCAACGCCGCCCCCGAGATTGGGTCTTGCTGGTCGATGTCTCCGGCTCGATGGCTGTTTATGCGCGCATGTTCCTGCAATACGCACACCTCTTAACCCGCCGCGGCTCACGCGTTGAGACGTTCGCCTTTGCGACGCGCTTGACCCGCTTGACGCGCGCTTTGGAGACGCCTGACCCCGACGCCGCTCTGGCGAAGGTGTCCCGGTTGGTGAAGGATTGGGATAGCGGCACTCGCTTGGGTGCTGCGCTCGAGGAGTTCAACAGTGATTGGTCGCGGCGTGTCCTCGGGCGCGGCGCGTGGGTATTGCTGCTGACGGACGGGCTCGAGCGCGATGCCCCCGCGTTGTTGACAAGCCAATTGCGGCGACTGCGCTTGAACTGTCGCGAACTGGTCTGGGTGAACCCGCTGCTGCGTAGTGCTACCTATCAGCCCCTCGCGGGTGGGGCGGCGGCGCTGGACCGCTTCGCCACGCGGCGCTTGTCTGCCCACAACGTCGATTCGCTGCTGGAGTTCGGACGGCTGTTCACCGCCGCGCGCTGGCCCGAGGCCACCCGAACCTTCCCGCGCGTTGTGCGATAATGCGGCGTTGTATTCGCCTTTCCGCGCAGGACTTGCCATGCCCATCATCACGCTGCCCGACGGTAGCCAGCGCAGCTTCGATCAACCCGTAACGGTCGCTCAGGTGGCTGCGTCCATCGGCGCGGGCCTGGCGAAGGCGGCGTTGGCCGGTGTGGTCGACGGCAAGCTCGTGGATACCAGCCACACGCTGGCCGCAGATGCACAGTTGGCTATCGTCACGGACAAGAGCCCGGAAGCGCTGGAAGTCATTCGCCATTCCACGGCTCACTTGCTGGCGCAGGCCGTGCAGGCGCTGTACCCGTCGGCGCAGGTCACCATCGGCCCCGTGGTCGACGACGGCTTCTATTACGACTTCGCGTTCGAACGCCCGTTCCATCCGGAAGACCTCGAGAAGATCGAGGCCAAGATGAAGGAATTGGCCAAGGCGGACCTCGAAGTGCAGCGCCGCGTCATTCCCCGCGACGAAGCCATTACCTTGTTCAAAGGCATGGGCGAGCACTACAAAGCGCAAATCATCGACTCTATTCCTGCCGGCGAAGATGTTTCGCTGTACGGGCAGGGCACTTGGTTCGACTTGTGTCGTGGCCCGCACGTGCCGCGCACCTCGAAGCTGAAGGCCTTCAAGTTGATGAAGGTAGCGGGCGCCTACTGGCGCGGCGATGCCAAGAACGAAATGCTGCAGCGTATTTACGGCACGGCTTGGCGCACGGACGAGGAACTGAAGGCCTACCTCACTCGTCTCGAAGAGGCCGAGAAGCGCGACCATCGCCGTCTGGGCCGCGAGTTGGGTCTGTTCCACCAGCAGGAAGAGGCGGTAGGTAGCGTGTTCTGGCACCCGAAGGGCTGGCATCTGTGGCGTTCCATCGAACGCTACATGCGCGACAAGCTCGAGCATGCTGGCTACCAGGAAGTGAAGACGCCGCAGCTCGTGGACCGTGTGCTGTGGGAAAAGACCGGCCACTGGGATAATTACCGCGAGCACATGTTCATCGCCGAAAGCGAAGAGCGCATGTTGGCGGTGAAGCCCATGAACTGCCCGGGCCACGTGCTCATCTACAAGCAGGGCCTGAAGAGCTATCGCGACCTGCCCTTGCGTGTGGCGGAGTTCGGCTCTTGCCACCGCAACGAGCCCAGTGGCGCTTTGCATGGGCTCATGCGTGTACGTGCGTTCACGCAGGACGACGCGCACATTTTCTGCACGCCAGACCAGATCAACGGCGAGACAGTGGCGTTCTGCAACCTGCTCCGCGAAATCTATGCGGACTTCGGGTTCAAGGGCGTCCATGTGAAGTTCTCGGACCGGCCCGCCAAGCGGGCCGGTACGGACGAGACCTGGGACCGCGCTGAGGCGGCCCTGAAGACCGCCGTGGAGGCCGCTGGCCTTGAATACACTTTGAACCCGGGGGAGGGCGCGTTCTACGGCCCGAAGCTGGAGTTTGTCCTGCGCGATGCCATCGGGCGCGACTGGCAGTGCGGCACCTTGCAGGTCGACTTCGTGCTGCCCGAACGCCTCGGCGCGGAGTACGTGGCCGAGGACGGCGCCAAGCACCGGCCGGTCATGCTGCACCGCGCCATCCTGGGCTCTTTCGAGCGTTTCATCGGCATTCTCATCGAAAACTACGCCGGCAAGCTGCCCACCTGGCTGGCGCCGGTGCAGGCGGCGGTCCTGAATATCACCGATCGGCAGGCCCCATTTGTGACCGAAGTGACCGAATTCCTGAAAAATCAGGGGGTTCGGGCCGAGCCTGACTTGCGAAATGAGAAGATCGGCTTTAAGATTCGCGAACACACGCTCCAACGGGTTCCGTTCCTGTTGGTAGCGGGGGACCGCGAAAGCGAGTCCCGCTCGGTGGCCGTGCGCACGCGGGCCGGCAAGGATCTCGGGGTCATGTCGCTGGAAGCGGCTGCCCAACTTATCCTTGCCGACGCCGCTGCCCGCGGCCACGCTGTTTTGGAGGAATGATTTATCGCTACCACGAAGCGCGTCCGGCGCAATGAAGAGATCCTGTCGCCGACGCTGCGCGTAATCGCAGCAGACGGTAGCCAGGCCGGTGTGATGACCCGCAGCGATGCCCTGTTCATGGCAACGTCGCAGGAGTTGGACCTCGTAGAGGTCTCGCCGATGGCGGAACCGCCCGTCGTGCGCATCATGGACTTCGGCAAGTTCCTGTTCGAACAGAACAAGAAGGCCAACGCCGCGAAGCGCAAGACGAAGCAGATTCAGATCAAGGAAGTAAAGTTCCGCCCGGGTACGGACGAGAACGACTACCAAGTGAAGCTTCGCGCGCTCATGCGGTTCCTTGAGGAAGGCGACAAGGCGAAAATCACCTTGCGCTTCCGTGGTCGTGAAATGGCACACCAGGAAGTCGGTCGGCGCATGCTGGACCGCTTGGTGAAGGACCTCGCCGAACTCGGGACTGTCGAACAGAACCCGATGATGGAAGGTCGCCAGGTAGTGATGATGTTCGGACCGAAGAAGCGGTAACGAACACAAGTTTTATCCGGCCGGGGCAGGTGTCCCGGTCGGCCCGCCCCCAGCCCACTGCAAGGTGGTGTGAAAGGGCAAAAAAGTGGAGAGTAAGTCGATGCCTAAGCTGAAGACGAACCGCGCGGCAGCCAAGCGCTTCCGCAAGACGGCCGACGGGTTCAAACGTGGACAGTCGCACCGCCGTCATATCCTCACGAAGAAGTCCAGCAAGCGTAAGCGCCAGCTGCGTACCGGCATGATGGTCAGCGAAAGCGATCTCGGCCGTTTGACGCAACTGCTGCCCAACGCCTGATTCGGCGCTTCCTTTAAAAATTCGTTGAGGTATTAAGACATGGCACGAGTCAAACGTGGCGTAATCGCCCACCGTCGTCACAAGAAGATCCTGAAGAAGGCCAAGGGCTACTACAACGCGCGCCGCAAGGTTTTCCGCGTTGCCAAGCAGGCCGTCATCAAGGCGGGTCAGTACGCGTACATCGGGCGCCGCCTGAAGAAGCGCCAGTACCGCGCCCTCTGGATCCAGCGTCTGAACGCAGCCGCGCGTGAGCACGGCTTGTCGTACAGCCGTCTCATCAACGGCCTGAACAAGGCTGGCGTCACCATCGACCGCAAGGCGTTGGCAGACCTCGCGGTGCACGAGCCCGCGGCGTTTGCGGCCGTCGTCGCTCAGGCGAAGGCGGCGCTGGCGGCCTGATGTCGTGGCGCCTTGGGTCGTCTGGCTCTGCCGGGCGGCCGTGAAGGTGCCACCCCAAGTCCCCGGCGGCCCCTGTGGCCCCGGGGATTTTTTCGTTCAGGGAGCAGTCGTTTGAGCGACCTCGACAAATTGGTTCTGGCCGCTGGCGTGGAAATCGCCGCGAGTACGGAACTCGCTGGCCTCGATGCCATTCGCGTCCGCTTGCTCGGCAAGAAGGGCGAGATTACCGAGCAACTGAAACTGCTGGGCAGTCTGCCGCCCGAAGAGCGCAAGGCGGCCGGCGCCAGCATCAACGTCGCCAAGGAGGCCGTTCAGGCTGCCTTGGAAGCACGTAAAGCGGTGCTCGAAGAAGCGGCGGTGGCGGCTGAGCTCGCTGCGGGTTCGGTGGATGTAACGCAGCCTGGCCGCGGTCGCGGAGTAGGCGGTCTGCACCCAGTAACGCGTACGCGCCAGCGTATCGAACAACTGTTCCGCGAGGCGGGGTTTGCCGTGGCTGAAGGCCCCGAGGTGGAAGACGACTTCCACAATTTCGAGGCGCTGAATATCCCCTCGAACCATCCCGCGCGTGCCATGCACGATACGTTCTATTTCCCTGACGGTCGTTTGCTCCGCACCCACACTTCGCCGGTGCAAGTTCGCGCCATGCAAGCCGCTGGCGAACCGCCGGTGCGTGTCATCGCCCCAGGCCGTGTGTACCGCTGCGACTCGGACCAAACCCACACCCCCATGTTCCATCAGGTGGAAGGTTTGCTCGTCGATGAGGGCGTGAACTTTGGTCATCTCAAAGCTATTCTTCATCGTTTTCTCGAGCGTTTCTTCGAGCGCGATTTAGCCATTCGCTTGCGCCCCTCCTATTTCCCGTTCACCGAGCCTTCGGCGGAAGTGGACTGCCAGTGCGTGTTCTGCAGCGGGGCGGGTTGCCGCGTTTGCAAGCAGACGGGTTGGCTCGAGGTGTTGGGTTGCGGCATGGTTCACCCGAACGTGTTGCGCTCCTGCGGTATCGACGCCGAGCGTTATACCGGCTACGCCTTCGGTATGGGCATCGAACGCTTGACCATGCTGCGTTATGGCGTGAACGACTTGCGCCTGTTTTTCGAAAACGACCTGCGCTTCCTGCGCCAGTTCAACCGGGGCTAACCCATGAAGATTTCCCTGTCCTGGTTGCGTGAATGGGTGGAGCCTGGCTGCGACGCCGCCACGCTTGGTCAACGCCTGACGCTCGCTGGTTTCGAACTTGAAGCGCTCGTGCCTGCCGCGCCCGCGTTCAGCGGCGTCGTGGTCGGTGAAATCCTGTCCGCCGAGCAGCACCCCAACGCAGACAAACTGCGCGTGTGTCAGGTGTCCGCGGGTGGCGAACCGGTGCAAGTGGTTTGCGGTGCTCCTAATGCCCGCGTCGGCATCAAGGTGCCCTTCGCCACGGTAGGCGCCGTGCTGCCCGGTGGCTTGAACATCCAGCAGGCCAAGCTGCGCGGCGTCGACAGCCACGGCATGCTGTGCAGCGCTTCAGAACTTGGCTTGTCCACGGAGCGCACAGGCCTGATGGAACTTCCGGTCACGCTGGCTGCCGGCCAGAGCTTCCGCGCAGCGTTGGACCTGGATGATGTGGTGTTGGAGCTGAACCTCACGCCGAACCGCGGCGACGCGCTGTCCGTTCGCGGCGTGTCGCGTGAAGTCGCTGTGCTGCTCGACAAGCCCTTGTGTTCGCATGAGCCTGCCGTTGTTGCCGCGGTACACGCTGACACCTTCCCGGTGTCGCTGATGGCACCAGAAGCCTGTCCGCGGTTCCTCGGGCGCGTGCTGAAGGGACTGAACCCGGCAGCCATCACGCCGGGCTGGATGGTCGAGCGTCTGCGTCGTGCTGGCGTGCGTGCCATCAGCCCGACCGTAGACGTGACGAACTACGTGATGCTCGAACTCGGGCAGCCCATGCACGCCTACGACCTCGGTCGATTGTCTGGCGGTATTCAAGTGCGCTGGGCTGCGGCCGCCGAAAAGCTCGTGCTGCTCGACGGCAACGAGATTGCGCTTGCCGCCGACGAACTGGTCATCGCCGATGCCTCGGGGCCGGTCGCGCTGGCCGGTGTCATGGGCGGCGACCGCTCGGGCATCCTGCCGGGCGCAACGACCGACGTCTTTCTGGAAGTGGCTTGGTTCGCACCCCATGCCATTGCCGGCCGCGCCCGCCGACACGGGCTGCATACGGACGCCTCGCAGCGCTTCGAGCGCGGCGTGGACCCGGCCCTGCAGGCGGCTGCCATGGAGCGCGCTTCGGCGCTGTTGCTCGAGATTTGCGGCGGCGCCGCGGGCCCCGTAGTGGCAGCGGAAGAGGGAGCCAAGCTGCCCTTGCGCGTGCCCGTGGTCTTGCGCCGGACGCGGCTCGACCGCGTCCTCGGTATCGCAGTGCCCACCGCGCGCGTCGAATCCATCCTTGTGGCTCTGGGCATGCAAGTGACTGGCAGCAGCGATGGCTGGCAGGTGTTGCCTCCTAGCTGGCGTTTCGACGTCGCCATCGAGGAGGACCTCATCGAAGAAGTCGCGCGCGTGTTTGGCTACGACGCCATTCCCGAGCAGGACGCTCCCGTGCCGCAAGTGCTGCCGGCGCTGTCGGAGCGACGCCTTCCCCGCGAGCGCCTCATGAACCGCTTGGTCGACCTGGGGTACCAAGAAGCCATCACCTATAGCTTCGTCGAACCCGGGTTGCAGGCATCGTTGTTCCCTGGCACGGCAGCGCTGACATTGGCGAACCCCATCTCGGCGGACCTCGCCCAGATGCGGGTAAGTTTGTGGCCGGGCCTCATCAGGGCCCTGAAAGAGAACCAGAGCCGGCAGCAAGCCAACGCTCGCCTGTTCGAGATGGGTTCACGGTTCGACATGGCCACCGGAACGCTGGTCGAAATTCCCTCGCTCGCGGGTTTGCTGGTGGGTGAAGTGGCACCAGAGCAGTGGGCTGACAAGTCACGCGTCGCAGACTTCTTCGACCTGAAGGGTGATGTCGAGGCGGTGCTGGCGGCGGGTGGTTTATTGCAGTCGGCTGACATCAGTGCCCTGCAATTTGTACCGGCCGCCTTGCCTTGCCTGCACCCTGGGCGTAGTGCGCGCATTGAAAAGGCCGGTAAACCAATCGGTTGGCTTGGAGAGTTGCATCCGCGTCTGCAGAAAGAACTGGCGCTGACTTCATCGCCGTTGTTGTTCGAATTAGACCTTGACGCTCTTCTTGACGCAGAACTGCCACATTACCGGGAAATTTCACGTTTTCCGGCAGTTCGCCGTGACTTGGCACTGGTCGTGGAGGAGGGCGTGGCTATGGAAACGCTCCTTTCTCATGTTAAGGTTGCCGCACGGGGATTTTTGCAAAGTGTCACGGTATTCGATATTTACCGTGGCCAAGGCGTGAAAAAAGGCTTTAAAAGCGTTGCCTTGGCGCTCGTTTTGCAAGACACTTCGAGGACGTTGACGGACGACGACGTGGAATCGACGGTCTCCACGGTGATCGAACGGCTGAAACAACAAGCCGGTGCGGAACTTCGCGAATGACAAACATCCAAGATGCCAATGCGCTGACAAAGGCCGAAATGGCCGAGGCGCTCTTCGACCAACTCGGGCTGAACAAGCGCGAGGCTCGTGAATTGGTGGATCTGTTCTTCGAGGAAATCCGGACTGCCCTGTCGACGGGGGAGCAGGTGAAATTGTCCGGCTTCGGCAATTTCGACCTGCGTGACAAAAACCAGCGTCCCGGGCGCAACCCCAAGACAGGCGAGGAGATTCCCATCACCGCCCGTCGCGTGGTCACGTTCCGTCCGGGGCAGAAGCTGAAGGCGAGGGTCGAAGCCTATGTTGGAACCGAGTCATAACCACGAACTGCCGGCTATCCCGGGGAAGCGCTATTTCACCATTGGTGAGGTGAGCGATCTCTGCGCGGTGAAGCCGCACGTGCTGCGCTACTGGGAACAAGAATTTCCCCAGCTGAAGCCTGTGAAGCGTCGTGGCAACCGCCGCTATTACCAGCGGCAGGACGTCCTCGTCATTCGCCAGATTCGCGGCTTGCTGTATGACCAAGGCTTCACCATCGGTGGTGCCAGACAGCGGCTCGAAGGCGAAGAGGCGCGCGACGACCAGTCGCAGAGCCAGCAAATTGTCCGCCAGATGCGTACCGAACTCGAGGAAGTGCTGCGCTTGCTGCGTCGGTAAGGTATCATTTGTCGCTCGGTCGGGGCGTGGCGCAGCCTGGTAGCGCACTTGCATGGGGTGCAAGGGGTCGTAGGTTCAAATCCTATCGCCCCGACCAATTCGAACACTTCTGACGCCGGCGCAAGCCGGCGTTGTCGTTGGTGGAGCCTGCTTATGTCGGCCAACTCCCTCCGCGTCGATCTAGCTGCGGCCTTTCGCCTCATGGTCACCATGGACTGGCACGAGTCAGTGGGGAACCACCTGAGCTTGGCGGTTTCGGCCGATGGCCACCAGTTTCTGGTCAACCCCAAGTGGCAGCACTTCTCCCTCATTCGTGCCTCCGATCTCCTGCTGGTCGACAGCAACGACCCGGCCACGTTGTCGCGGCCAGACGCTCCCGACTCGACTGCTTGGTGCATCCACGGCCAACTGCACCGGCTGGTGCCGCACGCGCGTTGCATATTGCATGTGCATCCGCCGTACGCCACGGCGTTGGCCGCCTTGGCGGACCCGGTCATCAAACCCATCGATCAGAACACGGCAAGGTTCTTCAACCGTCTGGCGTACGACGCCGGGTTCAACGGGTTGGCTGACAACGAGGCGGAAGGGCAAAGGCTAGCGGCTGCCTTGGGCGACAAACGCAGCATGATCATGGGCAACCACGGCGTCCTGGTCACGGGGCCTACGGTGGCGGAGGCTTTCGAGGAACTCTATTTCCTCGAACGAGCGGCGAAGACGCTCATGCTGGCTTACGCCAGTGGTCAGCCCTTGGCAGTGCTGTCCGATGAAGTGGCTGAACGGACTGCCGTGGCTTGGGAAGATTTCAAAGACAGCGCCTACGCCCACTTCCGTGACTTGAAGACCTTGCTCGACCGTGAAGATTCGAGCTACCAAGACTGAGGCGCAGGATCTTCAGCGCGTGCGCACGGGCGGCAGCGCATTGCATAAGTCGACGTGTCCTGCGCCATGCAAGTACCAGTCGTCTTTGCGGTTACGGCGCGCCTCGAGCCAAGCCGTGTAGGCGCCACTTTCAGTGCGCAGTACTTCGACGGCTGGCCGTTGCTTGGCCGGCAGTTCGTCCAGCATCCGTGCAGACACGATGCCAGTACGCTCTGCAGCGCTTTTGTAAAAACCCAAGGCTTCCGTGCCACGGGGCAGGGCAGCGAGATGCTCCATGCCCATGAGCACACGTCCGACCAGCGTGATGTTTAAGTCGAGATGTCGCGGACCATGACCAATGACGGCATACAGCTCGCCCGCGCCGCCGCTATCCGCTTCGGCATCACGTCCGGCACCGACCATGCCATAGCAGTGCGTCATCCATACCGGGCCGTTGGCTTTATCCATGGCGACCGGCCAGCCGGAAGCGAAGCCCACCTGTTCCGCATAGGCATCGCGGTCGGGAAGTTTCGTGAAGGTCACACCTGCAGGCATGGCTGGCTGTGAGAATTCGGCTGCCAGCATTTTGGTGATGCCGGCGGGCAAAGGGTGTGTGCCGTCCGCATCGCCCCATTGCGTCACGTAGTTATCTTGCACCCGCACGATGGCGAGGCCGTCATACCAGTGCGCACGGGTGAGCGTAGCAATGCGGTTGGCATGTCGAGGCACAAACGCCGCCGCAAGTTCGATGACCACCTTGCGGCCACCGGTGAGTTCCATCAGCAACGTCTGGTCGGGTGCTGGTGTTCGCCAGTCAGCGGCCGTCGTAGCAGCCAGAACTTGCGCTGGACTGGCGGCGAGGCTCGTGTTCGCAAAGGCACCGATTACTACGCTGACGAATGGCACCAGCCAAGGCAATCGACCGGCCCTCGGCCGGCAACGACGACTAGTGTGGGTTGAATGCTGCGTTGTCATGGCGTTCATGGGTTGCCAAGCCTTGTGGGTACTGCTGGTACGAATGTTACGGCAGTGTGGATGTTACGATTCCAAGAGCCCTCCCGTGGAGTTTCCCATGCCCCGCCTCAAGCTGTTTCGTTCCATCGCCAGAATTCTCCCGGTTTTAGGCCTTGGGTTGTTGCTCACGGGCTGCGGACCTGCGGAGCGTCCTGGCAAGGCGGTGCAGGTAGGGTTACCGGAGGTTCCCGAGGCCAAGCCGAACCCGGGATGGCATGCCGGTGCCATGGTGGCCGCTGCGAATCCGTTGGCAGTGGAGGCGGGCCTGGAAATACTGCGTCAAGGCGGTTCGGCGGTGGATGCTGCGATTGCCGTGCAGGCGGTGCTCGGTCTGGTGGAACCACAGTCCTCTGGTATTGGTGGCGGCGCGTTCCTGCTGCACTACTCGGCAACCACTGGCGATGTGGTGGCGTTCGATGGGCGTGAAATTGCCCCGCGCGGTGCCACGCCGGAGATGTTCCTCGATACGAATGGCCAGCCACTGCCGTTCTTCCGCGCGCAGAAGAGTGGGCGTTCCACCGGGGTTCCCGGCGCGGTGGCCATGCTCGAGATGGCTCATCAGGAACTGGGGAAGCTCCCGTGGGCAGCGTCGTGGCAACCCGCTATTCGCCTCGCCAGTGACGGCTTCCCAGTGCCGCCGCGTTTGGCGCTGTTGTTGCGGCAAGCGCAAGGGATGGATCCGCTCGGTGAGGATGCGCAGCACTACTTGTTGCCCAAGGGCGAACCCATGGCAGAGGGCCAGACGCTGCGCAACAGTGCCTATGCCGCCACCTTGCAGCGTATCGCTCGCGACGGGGCAAAAGGCTTTTATACCGGCCCGGTGGCGAAGGCCATCGTGGCTGCCGCTGCGCGCGAACCACTGCCGGGAAGCCTGTCGCTTGAGGATCTACGCGACTATCGCCCGCAGCGCCTGCAGCCTATTTGCGGACCGTACCGTGCCTATCTGGTTTGCGGCATGCGTCCGCCTTCCTCCGGCGGCATTGCGGTGTTGTCGGTGCTCGGCACGTTGGCGAACTTCGACATGGCAGCGAATGGACCGGACAGCGTTCGCGGTTGGCACTTGTTCGTGGAGGCACAACGCCTTGCCTATGCCGACCGCGACATGTACGTGGGTGACGACCGCTTCGTGCAGGTGCCGTTGGCCGGATTGATGGATGCCGACTATCTACGTTCGCGCGCGGCCCTCATCGATCTGGAGCACGCCATGCCGACGGTGAGCGCGGGGAATCCGCCGGGGGCTGCACGCATGGCACCGGACAGTGCCGGTGGTTTCAGTGGCACCAGCCATTTCGTGGTCGTGGACGCCCGCGGCGATGTCGTTTCGATGACGACGACGGTGGAATCGCTGTTTGGTTCGCAGCGCATGGCAGCGGGTTTTTTCTTGAATAACCAGCTCACGGATTTCTCGTTCCTGCCGCGTGGAGCCAATGGCTTGCCTATCGCCAATGCGCCCGCTGCCGGCAAGAAGCCGCGTTCTTCCATGTCGCCCACCATCGTTTTCCGCGACGGGCAATTCGAGTTGGCCGTCGGGTCGCCTGGCGGCAACGGCATCATCAGTTACGTCAGCAAGGCGCTGGTGGGCATGCTGGACTGGAACCTCACGCCACAGCAGGCCATCGACTTGCCTAACGTCGTGGCTCGCGGGCCAGTGCTGGCGGAGGGCCGGCTCGATCCGGCCTTGCGCGAGGGGTTGGTGGCGTTGGGTCACCAGTTGGGGCAAGGGCGCGGAGCCGAGGGGTCTGGGTTGCATGCCGTCCGCGTCTTGCCGGATGGCCGTTTGGTGGGTGGCGCCGATAGCCGGCGCGATGGAGTGGCGCGCAGTCCCTGAACTGTCGGTTGTCCGACAATAACGGCGGCTTGAACTCTGGCCATCGAGTCCTGCGGGGGCTGCCTCTTTAGGCTTGCGCTCGTGCTTTTTTCGCGCGCGCCGTTCGGGCGCATCGCTTCCGCAGTTCCGAGGTTACAGACGATGTACGAATACCGTGCTCCCCGCCGTGACATGCAGTTTGTTCTTCACGACGTGCTCGATGCCGAAGCCGGTCTGGCCGCGCTCGGTCGTGACGATCTCAACCGTGACCTCATCGACGGCATCATGGAAGAGGGCACCAAGTTCGCCGAAGAAGTGCTCTCGCCGCTGAACTGGCAGGGCGATCAAGAGGGCGCCGTCTGGGACAACGGCAACGTTCGGACCCCCAAGGGCTATAAAGCCGCTTTCGACGCCTTCACGTCCGCCGGCTGGACCGGAACGCACGCGCCCGAAGACTACGGTGGTCAAAACCTGCCTTACTTGGCCAGTATCGCCGCCGGCGAATCGTTCGTGGCTGGCGCCATGGCTTGGCGCATGTCTACCGGCCTCACGGAAGGTGCGGTGGCGTCACTGCATCACGGCGGCGCGCAGGAACAGAAGGACCAGTTCATCCCGAAGATGGTCGCTGGCGAATGGACCGGCACCATGTGCCTCACGGAACCGCACTGCGGTACGGATCTGGCGCTGATGCGCACGCGGGCTGTGCCTACAGGTACGGGGACGTACAAGGTCAGCGGCACCAAGATCTTCATCAGCTTCGGCGAGCACGACCTCACGGACAACATCGTCCACCTTGTTCTGGCCAAGTTGCCGGATGCGCCGGGCGGCACGCGCGGCATCAGCCTGTTCGTGGTGCCTAAGCGCAAGGTGAACGCGGACGGCACCCCTGGCGAACGCAACGGGGTGAACTGCGAGCGCATCGAGCACAAGATGGGCATCCACGGTTCGCCCACCTGCGTCATGCGCTTCGAGGAAGCCGAGGGCTGGCTGGTGGGCGCGCCCCACGGTGGGCTCGCGGTCATGTTCATCATGATGAACCATGCGCGGTTGGGGGTGGCCCTGCAGGGGCTGGCCCTCGCAGAACGCGCCTGGCAGGCCGCTGCTGCCTATGCAGCCGATCGGGTGCAGGGACGTAGCCTGCGCGGCCCGCAGTTCGCAGACCAGCCCGCAGACCCCCTGCACGTGCACCCGGATGTGCGGCGCATGCTGCTCACTATCCGTTCGTTGGTGGAAGGCGGTCGCGTCCTGCTTTATCAGGGCTACCAGTGGCAGGACGCGCTGGACCGCCACCCCGACCCCGCCGTGCGCAAGGCGATGGAGCCCTTGGTAGGGTTCCTGGTGCCCGTCGCCAAAGCTTTCCTGACGGATATGGCCATGGAAGTCACAGGCCTCGCGGTCCAGGTGCATGGTGGGCACGGGTTCATCCGCGACACCGGCGTGGAGCAACTGATGCGCGACGCCAAGATTACCTGCCTTTACGAGGGCACGAACGGCGTGCAGGCGCTGGACTTGATGGGACGCAAAGTGATGGGCAGCGGTGGCGCGAGCGTGCGCGCCATCCTCACGGAAATGCAGCGTTCCATGGAGGCCACCGGTGCCGCGGGGGCTACGGTGCCTGCGGCCTATACCGCGGAAGTTCGTCGTTTGGGCAAGGAGTTGGCCGAACTGACCGCCGTAGTGGCCGCTAAGGCCCCGCAGGACCCGGCCGAGATTGGCGCGGCCTCGCATGACTACTTGAACCACGCGGCTTATACGCTGCTGGCGTGGAGCTGGTGGCGCGCGCTGGCGGCTTTGCCGCCCGGTGCCGACGCCGACTGGGCGGAGGGCAAGCGCGCAGCCGCCCGGTTCTTCTTCGAACGCCTGGTGCCCCGCGCCACGGCCCACGCGGCCGCGGTGCGGGCGGGGGCGGGCGGCGTCATGGACGTCCCGGCGGCGGCGCTGCTGGGCTGACTGAAGGGGTTTAGCCCCCGTTCAGCCCGCGTTCACCCAGGGTGGCTTATCCTCATTGCCTAGTTCAGCCCCTCTGGCGTTACAATTCGCCCACGGTCCCTTCTTTTGTCGAGGAGTTTCCCCATGAATCTGCGAGTTCTTCCCTTGGCCCTGCTGGCCGCCCTGTGTCTCGCTGGCGCGGCTCCCACCACTGCCTTTGCTGCCGACGACAAGTGCATCGAGAAGTGCGATGAAGGCGCTGACGCCTGCATGAGCGACGCCGGCGACGATGAAAAGAAGCAAAAAGCTTGTGACGAGGAATACGAGGCCTGCACCAACAAGTGCGGCTGATTTCTAAACTTCGTACGTAATGCTGTTGCCAAGCCGCTGCATTCTTGTATAGTGCAGCGGCTTTTTCGTGTCCGCGAAAAGCCCTAACCCGCTGATTTTTCAGGTCATCTGACCGGGATCAA
>CALQLF020000041.1 GCA_943331345.2 Candidatus Planktophila lacus
CGTCCACTTACGACTTCGCCGAGCCGGGCTTCATCCTCATCGACCGCGTCAATGAGATGAACAACAACTGGTGGTGCGAAAACGTTCGCGCCACCAACCCCTGCGGCGAGCAGCCGTTGCCGCCCTACGGTTCATGCCTGCTGGGCTCCGTGAACCTCACCCGCTTCGTCAAGAAGCCTTTCACCGCGCAGGCGGAGTTCGACTGGGCGGAATACCGCCAGGTGGTCAAGGTCTTCACCCGCATGCTCGATAACGTCGTCGAGATCAACGGCCTGCCGCTCGAGCAGCAGCGCCGCGAGATCACCGACAAGCGTCGCCATGGCATGGGCTTCCTGGGCTTGGGCTCCACCATCACCATGCTCGGCATGAAGTACGGCTCCGCGGACTCCGTCAGCTTCACCGAGGCTGTCTCGCGCGAGATGGCCGTGGCTGGCTGGGAAGCAGGGCTGGAACTGTCGAAGGAAAAGGGCCCGGCCCCCATCCTCGCTCGTGATTTCGAAGTCACGGGTGCCATGCTGCGCAAGCGCCCGGAGATGGCGCGTGATGGTTGGAAGGTCGGGGATCTCATCCCGGGCCGTCTGCTGCACGCCCGCTACAGTCGCTACATGCAGCGTATTGCCTCGGTCGCGCCGGAACTGGTGGAGCAACTCGCCGAGCAAGGCGCGCGCTTCACGCACCACAGCTCCATTGCGCCCACCGGCACCATCTCGCTGTCGCTGGCCAACAATGCCTCCAACGGCATCGAGCCCAGCTTTGCCCACCACTACTTCCGCAACGTCATCCGCGAGGGTCGCAAGACCAAGGAACGCGTGGACGTGTATTCCTATGAGTTGCTGGCTTATCGCGAGCTCATCAACTCCAGCGCCATGCCGCATTCCACGAACGCCGCGGAAAAGCTGCCGGAATACTTCACCACCGCGGACGACGTGACGCCTACGCAGCACGTCGACATCCAGGCAGCGGCGCAGAAGTGGGTGGACTCGTCCATCTCCAAGACGGCCAATGTCCCCACGGACTTCAAGTACGAAGCCTTCAAGGACATCTATCTCTACGCGTACGAGCAGGGCCTGAAGGGCTGCACTACCTTCCGCTTCAACCCGGAGGCCTTCCAGGGCGTTCTGGTTAAGGAAGAAGACCTCAAGAACACCACGTATGTGTTCACGCTGGAAGACGGCACCGAGGTCAAGACCAAGGGCGACGAAATGGTGGAGTACGACGGCGAAATGCATTCCGCCGCCAACCTCTTCGATGCCCTCAAAGAAGGGTACTACGGGAAATTCTGACCATGAGCAACATAGTCATCGGCAAGAAAATCGCCAAGTTCCGGGTAGAAAAGCCCGGCGAGGCGGAAGCGAAGAAGGCGGAAGCCGCTCCGGTTGTGACTTTGCGTCAGGACCCGGCCTCCAATGTCATCTGGATGCACGAAAAGCTCGAGCGTCCGGATGTCCTCATCGGCTCGACGTACAAGATCAAGACGCCGGTCTCCGACCACGCCATGTACGTCACCATCAACGACATGATTCTCAACGAAGGCACGGAACACGAACACCGTCGCCCGTTCGAGATCTTCGTGAACTCGAAGAACCTCGATCACTACCAGTGGATTGTCGCGCTAACGCGCATCATCTCGGCCGTGTTTCGCAAGGGTGGCGACGTTACCTTCCTGGTGGACGAATTGAAGGCCGTGTTCGACCCGCGTGGCGGCTACTGGCAGCCGGGCGGCAAGTTCATGCCGTCCATCATCGCGGAACTTGGCCACGTCATCGAAAAGCACCTGCAGACTATCGGTCTCATCGCGCGGCCTGAACTCGACGAGCATCGCAAGAAACTCATCGAGGAAAAGCGCGCGGAGTTCGAGGCGCTTAACAAGCAGACGGACGCGTTCGCGCGTGGTCACTTCCCGGAAGGCGCGCAGTTGTGCAACAAGTGCAGCACCGTTGCCGCCGTGATGATGGACGGCTGCATGACGTGCCTGAACTGCGGCGAATCGAAGTGCGGTTGAGGCCGCGCACTCGCTGAACCTGCGACAGCCGGCCCATGGGGCCGGTTGAATCTTTGAACCCGTCGACATGTACCCGGCCAGGCTAACGCGCTGGCAGCCTTAAACAGCAAGGTGGTATGTGTTCCCTCGAGGCCACCCTCACCGGTGGCCTTTTTTTGTGGCCTAGTGTTTGCCGATGCGCAGTTGCTGCGTGGCGACGCGAACTTCGACCAGAAAGTTCACCAGCCCGAACAGCAGCGCCAGCATGGCGCCGATGAACAACAAGGACACCGGAGCGGCCAGCGGAAAGTGCAGAAACTCGCTCAGGAAGATGAGCGCGACGACGAGTGCCACGGCAATGGCGCTGAGCACACTGGAGGTCACTGCGCGGTTGATGTAGCGTCCACGGCGCGCCAGCATCCGTAGTTCATGGTCGAGACTGGTACGTTCCGTTTCAGTGCTGGCGTGCTCTTGTCTTTGCTCTAGCGAACGCGCGCGGTCGATGACGCGGGCGAGGCGTTGCGTGAGTACACCCAAAAACACGCCGATGCCGGACAACAGGAAAACCGGTGCCACGGACAACTGGATGGCATGGGCGATGTTGGCCACTGGGGAGAGGGCGATTTCGATGGGGGTCATGCTGGTGCGTTTCCCGCTGGCCGGTCGTTGAACCGGCGTACGCGGCCGAGCTAGCCGCGGGGGTATTGTCGCACTCCGTCGTTGGCAGGGAAGTGGTTAGCCCCGCCCAAAATAAAAGGCCGGCTCCGCGAGCGGAGCCGGCCAGTGGATACCCTTCCGCGCCCCCGCGGCGGTACCCCTGCCCTTGCGGGCTTTTCCCCTGGTCTTCACTTCCCCCAAAACCCTGTTCGGGCTTGGATGTATGGAATAATGCAACCACTGTGCCACCTATTTAAAAACAGTCACTTACGCGCTTTCGCAGGATGGCGTGGGGGTTTCTGTGTAAGGTTGCCCGACACATTCATGGGCTATTTGCGGTCGCCCAAACGAGGTGGCAGCGAAACGCTCCGGGCAGCCCGTCCAAGGGTGGTATAAACCGGGCCTTGGGCTTGGCTTTGGCCCAAGCGAATTAACGACATGGATGAAGGACGGAATGTGCCGGTGAAGCAGCGTGGTGTTGAAGGAGCCGGGTACGGGTGGCCCCGTGTGGGCCGGTGGATTGCCGGCGCGCTGGGCGCTTTCCTGTTGCTCTGCGGCTCGCCGGCCGCGCCGGCGCAGTCGGTTGAGCGCACCCTTGAGACGGCGCCACGCTGGGTGTCATCTCCCGGCTTTGAGCGTCCCGCGGGACTGGCAGACGAGATTGGTTTCTGGGTCCGCATTTATACGCAGGTGACTACGCGCGGCGGCTTGATACATGACGACCGGCACCTCGCAGTGGTTTACGAGCAGCTGGACTTTCCGGAACGCTCTTCCAACGCGGAAAGACTGCGGTTGGTAGACCGCGCACGGGAACGCCACGCGGCTGCCTTGCGTTCGCTGGCGGCAAGACTGCGCGCGCTACCGGACGGCACCGTGCCGGACCCGGGAAGCTTGCCTCCTGAAGAGCTTTCGGTATTGCAAGCCTGGCCCGACGGCACGGGCGCTGCCACTTTGGAAAATGCTGCGGAACACATTCGCTTTCAGTTGGGTCAGCGTGACCGCTTCCTCGAAGGCTACGTTCGTGCGGGTGCCTTCGAGTCGCACCTGCGTGAAGTAATGGAGCGATTGGGTTTGCCGGGTGAGCTTGCCGCGCTTCCGCACGTGGAAAGTTCCTTCAACGCGCGTGCTTACAGCAAGGTGGGCGCCGCTGGCATCTGGCAGTTCATGCCGGGTACTGGTCGGCGCTGGCTACGGATTGACGATGCTGTCGACGAACGACGCGACCCTTACAAATCCACCGTTGCCGCTGCCCGCTTCCTGCAGCAAAACCGGCGCGTACTCGACAACTGGCCGTTGGCGCTGACTGCTTATAACCACGGCGCGGGTGGGCTGCGGCGCGCGACTCGCGAGTTGGGCACCAGCGATATCAGTACGTTGGTGAAAACCTATCAGGGTCCCGCTTTCGGCTTCGCCTCGCGCAATTTCTTCGTGTCGTTCATGGCCGCGCTCGAGGTGGACCGCAACGCTGCTTGGTATTTCGGCGAAGTACAGCGCGACCGACCGGACGACAGCCGGGTGGTGGTGCTACCTGAATATGTGCCTGCCGCCGCCTTGGCGCGGGTGTTTGGTGTGGACAAAGCGCGCTTGCGTGAACTCAACCTGCCACTGCTGGCGCCGGTTTGGGAAGGTCAGCGCTATGTGCCGCAGGGCTATGCGCTGCGCGTACCTGCGGACGCACGACCCACGGCAGAAGCGTTGCACGACTTACGGCCCGCGGAGCGGTTCTCAGGCCAAATGCGCACGCAGGCCTACAAGGTGCGGCGCGGCGACACGCTTGGCTCCATCGCCAATCGCTTCGGCACTACCAAGCGTTGGCTGCTGGCCAACAACGGCTTACGCAGTTCACGCCAGGTGAAGCGCGGCGTGGTCTTGCGCTTGCCAGGCCTCGCTGCCGGCCCGCGCGCGAAGGGTCCGCATATGGTCTATGTGCCACCCGCCGGCAATGTCTTTCTCGCTGGTCTGCCCGAGAAGACGGACTCCGTTGCGGCGTTGGTAGTGGCTGCAGCTGAAGCCGAAGAGTCTGCGGCGGAGGCGGGCGAGGCGGTGGCCGACAACGCTGATGAACTGACGGAACCCGTGGCTGTTGTCGAAGCGACGGGTAGCGAGCCCGTGGCAGCAGACACGGCAGCTACCGAACCGGTTGCTGCGGCAACTGCGGAACCGCTGACCGAAGCGGCGGCGGAAGAGTCGGGGCCCGGGCTGGTACCGGGCGTGCAGGCAGCCGCCAGCGCGGACCCGGCGGACTACTCTGTCGCAGATGACCAAACCATCGCGGTATTGGGCGCCGAGAGTCTGGGGCAACTGGCGCGTTGGCTGGGGGTGGACATCGTCCGGTTGCGGCAACTAAACCACCTGAAGCCAAAAGCGCCGTTGGTCATGGGGCGCCGTCTCAAGGTAGAACTCCGCGGCGTGACCGCAGGCGACTTCGAGCGGGAGCGCACCGCTTGGCACCGCGCCTTGCAGGCCGCCTACTTCACCCAATACCGCATTGTCGGTACCGACCGGCACCAGATGCGGGTGGGCGAGAGCCTTTGGTCGTTGACGCGCCAGCACGGCGTACCGGTCTGGTTGCTGCAGCAGTACAACCCCGATTTGGACTTCGGCACCGTCAAGGCGGGAATGGAAATTGTCTTACCGCGTATCCTCACCAGCGACTAGGAGTGAACTGATGAAATCTGCGTTCTCGTGGGTTTTCGGCGCGGCACTCATCGCGCTCGTCGTTGGCGTGGGCGGCTGCGCCGCCACACCGGACTATGCAGGGCCTTCCCGCGGCGCCGCGGAAGTGGCGGTGGTCTCCGCCAGCCTACCGATTACGGCAGGCGCGCCGGTCACCGTGCAACTACGCAAGGCCGATGCCACTGTCATACCCTTTGGGGTCTGGCGGGTCGAGTTACTCCCCGGCAAGCACGAACTGCTGGTGGACTGCATCACTCGAAATCCGTCCCACACCAGTCGCCACAGTCTCGTGGTCGAGGTGGAGGCCGGTGGGCGCTATCGGCTGGTGCCCGTTGTGGGCACGCCGCAGGAAGGCTGCACTACGGTCACGGTTGAGTGACCCACCGCACGGCGCTATCCGTATAATCGTGCTCATGCTCGCTCGGTCCTTTCGGCTTCGGCTCTGGATGGCTCCGCTGACTCAGGTCGCCCCGGTGGCCTTCGTGGTCGCGCTGTGGTGTGCCACTGCGGCAGCGCCGGCTCTGGCTTCAGCGCCGGAGCCCTCCAGCACAACCCTGCCGACGGAAACCGGTGCCCTGCCGGTACCGCAACCGCTGGTCGCCGCGGATTACGTGCTGGTGCGCAAGAGCGAACGCCGGCTCTACCTGATGCGTGAGGGGCGTGTCTTGCGCAGCTATCCGGTGCGGCTTGGGCTGAACCCCGAGGGACACAAGACGGAGGAGGGCGACTTCCGTACACCGGAAGGCGTTTATACGTTGGCCGCTCGCAACCCGCGCAGCGAGTTTTTCCTCTCGCTCAAGGTGTCCTACCCTTCGCCCGACGATCGCGAGGACGCGCGTCGTCGTGGAGTGCCGCCGGGGGGCAACATCATGATTCACGGCCTGCCGAATGTGCCGCGCAAGCCGCTCAACTACTACCGCGATGTCGATTGGACCAATGGCTGCATTGCCGTGAACAATGACGACATGCTGGAAATCTGGCTGCTCACCCGCAACAGCATTCCGGTGGAAATTCGTCCTTGATCGTTGGCGTGGCGCCAACTCCCGCGCCGCAAGCCGCTACTCGTTCGCGAAACCGGCAGCGCTGCCGTTTGCCGCTGTGACGCAGTTCCTGTCGCCGCACCTTGCGCAGCGCTACCTTCTGCCCCTAGTGCCGCAAAGGGGCTTCCCATGGCTGATAGTAAACCCGTTCACCCTGCCTTCCCGGGCGCCGCTCCCGCGGCGAGCGAAGGCAACATCGACCGCTTTGGCAGTTGGTCGGGGCAGCCGCCTGCGTCTGTGGAACGTCGCCGTTCGCAGGTGGTGAAGTCCGAAGAGCCGGTAGCGGCTCGCCAAGCCACGCTTACCCGCTCCCTGAACAACTACGTGAATTTCCGTGTCTGGACGGAACGCGCTCGTGCGCAATGGGACGCGCCGGCCCCCGAGCCCACGGCCACGCTGCCGGCAACCCCGCGCCGCCGCTGACCCGCCCCTGACCCCTTGAATCCCCGCATGGCCGGCCCCACTCGTGGGGCACGGGCCAGTGTCCCGTCAGCCTGCTGCGCCCGAGCGCGTGGTACAGGTTTGCGCTAGAACTTCGGGGAGCTTTCATGACTACAGAATCTGCGCCTGCCGCTGCGGCACAGGAAACCCTTGGCTTTCAGGCCGAGGTCCGCCAACTGCTCAAGATGATGATTCACTCGCTGTATTCCAACCGCGAGATTTTCCTCCGTGAACTCATCTCCAACGCCTCGGATGCCTGCGACAAATTACGCTTCGAGGCGCTGGCGGACCCAGTCTTGTACGAGGGCCAGCCGGATCTACACGTCAACGTCGATTTCGATGCCGCTGCCGGCACGGTCACCATCGAAGATACCGGTATCGGCCTGACGCGTGACGAGGCCGTTTCCAACCTCGGCACCATCGCCCGCTCCGGCACCGCAGAATTCCTGGGCCGCCTCACGGGTGACCAAAAGAAGGACGCCCAGCTCATCGGACAGTTTGGCGTCGGTTTCTACAGTGGCTTCATCGTGGCCGAGCGTATCGAAGTGTTCTCGCGCAAGGCCGGGCAACCGGCTGCGGCGGGCGTGCGCTGGGAAAGCCGTGGCGAAGGCGAGTTCACCGTCGAGACGATGGCACGTGCCGAACGCGGCACCCGCATCGTGCTGCACCTGAAGGAAGACGGAAAAGAATACGCCGACGGCTGGCGCCTACGCAGCCTGGTGCGCAAGTATGCAGACCACATCGCTTTCCCGGTGCGCATGCGCCCCACGGGCGAGAAGAAAGACGACACGCCTGAATGGGAAAGCGTGAATGACGCGCGCGCCCTGTGGACGCGTAGCAAGAGCGAACTGACGGACGAGGATTACACCGAGTTCTACAAGCGCTTGAGCCACGACTTCGAGGCGCCGCTGTCTTGGAGCCACCATCGCGTGGAGGGCAAGCGCGAATACACGGCGTTGGTCTACATTCCCGGCCGTGCGCCATTCGACCTGTGGAACCGCGACGCGCCGCGTGGCCTGAAGCTGTACGTAAAGCGTGTGTTCATTCTGGACGACGCCGAGCAGTTCCTCCCGCTCTACCTGCGCTTTGTGAAGGGCGTGGTGGACTCCGCCGACCTCCCGCTGAACGTCTCGCGCGAACTGCTCCAGCATGACCCCGAGGCCGAGGCCATGCGTGGAGGCATCACCCGCAAGGTGTTGGACTTGCTGGCGAAGTTGGCCGAGGACGAGCCTGAGAAGTACGCAAAGTTCTGGAAGGATTTCGGCAACGTGCTGAAGGAAGGGCCCGCCGAGGACCACGCCAACCGCGAACGAATTGCGAAGCTGCTCCGTTTTGCCACCACCCACACGGGCAACGAGACGCCGGACCAGTCTTTGGCCAACTACATTGGCCGTATGCAGCCGGGCCAGAAGCATCTCTATTACGTCACGGCGGACACCTTCAACGCAGCGGCCAACAGCCCGCACCTGGAGCGTCTGCGCGCCAAGAACATTGAAGTGATTTTGCTGCACGAGCGCATTGATGGCTGGTTGATGAGCCACCTGACGGAGTTCGATGGCAAGACCTTCCGCGATGTGGCCCGTGGGGACCTCGACCTCGGTGAACTCGAGTCCGCCGATGAGAAGCAGGCGCGTGAAGGCGCGGCCGAGCAGGCGTCCGGTTTGTGCGCCCGCCTCAAGGCGGTGCTGGGCGAGCGCGTCGAGGAGGTTCGCGCCACCGAACGTCTCGCCGAGTCCGCCAGCTGCCTGGTGCGCGACGAGAACGACTACGGCCTGCAGATGCGCCGCATGATGGAAGCGGCGGGGCAGGCTTTGCCGCCGTCGTTGCCGGTGCTGGAAGTGAATGCTGCGCATCCGTTGTTGCAGAAGTTGGCCGCGCTGCCGGATGGCGAAGCTTTCAACGACTTGGCCTTGCTGGTGCAGGAACAGGCCTTGTTGGCGGAAGGTAGCGCTTTGCCGGAGCCCGCTGCCTTCGTGCGACGGCTCAATAAGCTGCTGGCTGGCGGCTGAAGGCTGCCGTCCAGCCTTCGGCTGGCGCATAATCGTGGCCCCAGCCAGAGGAGGGGCCACGATGTCCAATTCGCCCGACCGTGACGATTTACGCAGCCGCCTGACGCCCGACCAATGGCGTATCACACAGGAGAAGGGCACCGAACGCGCCTTCACTGGCGACTACTGCGAACTGAAGGACGACGGCATGTATGCCTGCGTCTGTTGTGGTGCGGGGCTGTTCTCCTCCACGACGAAATACGACAGCGGTTCGGGCTGGCCCAGCTTCTGGTTGCCGCTGGCTGGCGACCGCGTGAAGACCCACCGCGATGTGTCGCATGGCATGGTGCGCACAGAAGTCACCTGTGCTCAGTGCGATGCTCATCTAGGGCACGTGTTCGAAGACGGTCCGCGGCCCTCCGGCCTTCGCTACTGCATCAATTCCGCCTCGCTCGATTTCCGCAAGGAAGACTGAACCATGAAGCACCGTTTCGTTCAGGTGGCTGCGGCCCTGTGTCTGCTGTCTGCCATGTCTATCACCAGTGCGCAGGAGCAAGGGGCTGCGCCCACGGCTACCACGGCTACCGTGCCCGCCGGGCAAGTGGTCCCGCCGGGGGTCGTCGTGCCGCCGCCGCCGCCGACGCCGGAACAGATTCTCGCCGCCAACGCACAGGAAGCCGCCGCCGCTGGGCTGGGCATTACCGACCTTAAGGTTGGCAAGGGGGCACCGGCGCTGCCCGGCACGGTGGTAGCTGTGCACTACACCGGCTGGCTGCAGGATGCGACCCAGCCGGACGGCAAGGGCAGCAAGTTCGACAGCTCCCGCGATCGCAAACAGCCTTTCGTGTTTCCGCTGGGTCAACGCCGCGTCATTCGTGGCTGGGACCTCGGCGTAGTCGGTATGCAGGTGGGTGGTCAGCGCCGTCTGGTCATTCCCGCGGCACTGGCTTACGGCGACCGTGGCGCCGGCAATGTCATCCCTCCGGGCGCCACGCTCATCTTCGACGTTGAACTCCTTGGCCTAGACAGCACCCGCTGACTGGAGACTTGCCATGAACCGTCTGTCCCGTTTGCTCGCGGCCGCAGCCGTGCTGTCGTTCGCTACTCCCGCGGCTTTCGCCGCCACCTTGCTCCATGCGGGTCGGCTCATCGATTCCGTCGGCGACAAGCCGCGTACGGCGGTCACCGTGGTGGTGGACGGGGATCGTATTCAAGCGGTGGAAGACGGCTACCGTGCCCCGGGGCCGGCTGACACCGTCATCGATCTCAAGGACTGCACGCTGACCGCTGGTTGGTGGGATATGCATGTGCACATCACCTCGGAATACAACGCGGGCAGTGCCTTGCGCGGTTTCCAGGAGAACGAGGCGGACGTGGCGCTGGAGGGCGCGCTGTACGCCGAGCGCACGCTGCGTGCAGGCTTCACGAGTGTGCGCGATCTCGGCTCCGCCTTCGGTAGCGCCATTGCGTTGCGCAATGCGGTGAATCGGGGCTATGTGCCGGGTCCACGTATCTACGCGGCGGGTCGTACCATTTCGACGGTTGGTGGTCACGGCGACCCGACCAACGGTTGGGCGGCGCATCTGGTGGCCACTCCCCCGGGCCCGGTCGATGGTGTCATCAGTGGGCCGGTGGAAGCGGCAGCTGCCGTGCGTCAGCGCTACAAGGAAGGAGCTGACACCATCAAGATCACCGCCACGGGCGGGGTATTGTCGTTGGCCAAGAACAGCCAGAACGCGCAATTCACTGAAGAAGAGGTGCGTGCGGTGGTGTCCACGGCCCACGACTACGGGTTCAAGGTGGCGGCACATGCCCATGGCGCTGAAGGCCTGAAGCGCGCGGTGCGCGGTGGCGTGGACAGCATCGAGCATGGCACTTTCATGGACGACGAGGGTATGCGGTTGATGCGTGAACGTGGCACTTACTACGTGCCCACGTTGTCGGCAGGCCAGTGGGTGTTCGACCGCGCGCAGCAACCGGGTTTCTTCCCGGAAATCATTCGGCCCAAGGCGTTGGCGGTAGGCCCACAGGTGGCCCGCACCTTCGCGAAGGCCTACCAGGCCGGCGTGCCCATCATGTTTGGTACGGATACCGGCGTTTCTGCGCACGGCGACAATGCGCAGGAGTTTGCCTTGATGGTGGCCAATGGCATGCCCATGCTGGCGGTCATCAAGGCGGCGACCATCGTGCCCGCCAAGTTCATGGGTGAAGACCAGCGCTTTGGTACGGTAGAGGCCGGAAAAATCGCGGACCTCGTGGCCGTGCAGGGTGACCCGACGGTCGACGCGAAGGCGATGACGCAGGTGCGCTTGGTCATGAAGGGTGGCGTGGTCTACCGCCACTAGTGCAATGGTGGGTGGCCGTAGCTGGCGGCCACCTTCGGCTACCTTCGGCCACTCAGGGCAGCAGGTGTGCCTGTACGGCGGCCCGCAGGTCGTTGAGGCGGCCATGAAAGAAGTGCTCCGCGCCCGGGAGTACGACGACGAGTGGCGCTGGTTCCAGCGCCTTGGTCCAAGCCAGCACTGCTTCGTGGTCGACCAGTTCGTCTCGGTCGCCTTGAATGACCAGCCAAGGGCACTGCGGCACGGCCAGTTTGCTGAAGTCGAAGCGTTGTACGGGCGGCGCGATGGTAATGAGTTGCCGCACCGGCAGGCGTGTCGCCAATTGCGTTGCCACATAGGCGCCGAAGCTGAAGCCGGCGACCAGCAGTTCCGCTGCTGGCCATCGCTCCTGTAGTGCGCGTGCGGCTGCCAGGGCGTCCTCTGCTTCCCCACGACCCAAATCCCAACTGCCGGCGCTTTGGCCCACACCGCGGAAGTTGAAACGCAACGTGGCGTAGCCCTTTTCCTGTAGCGCCCGGGCGGCGATGACCACTACCTTGTTGTCCATGGTGCCGCCGAACAGCGGGTGCGGATGGCATACCAGTGCTACACGGTCGCCGGCGAATTCTGCGGGCACTTCGAACACCGCTTCCAGTTCACCGGCCGGGCCGGCCAGTAGCAGGCGCTCGGGGACAGGGGGACGGAAAGTGCTCATGGCGCGAATCTCGGGAAAACAACCAAAGAAAAAGGGCGGTGAAACCGCCCTTTTCTGACCGCTGGCTGGGTCGCTGACACCGCTTGCCCGTTGGGTTTGCGGTGCCGGCGAAGCCTTGCGGATCTTAGCCCACGAAACCCTTGAGGTTCTTCAGGGGCATGACGCGGACCTTCTTCGAAGCCGGCTTGGCCTTGAAGGTCATCGGCTCACCCGTGAACGGGTTCGTGCCCTGGCGCGCCTTGGTGGCGGGCTTCTTCACGACCTTCATCTTCAGCAGGCCGGGCATGGTGAACAGGCCAGCGCCCTTCAGGCTCTTCTTGATGATGCCGTTCAGGGATTCGAACACAGCCGAAACCTGCTTCTTGGACAGCTCGGTGTCCTTGCTGATCTGCGCGAGGATGTCGGACTTGGTCGGGGCCGCGCTCTTCTTGGTCGCCATTTTTTCTCTCCTTGAGGGAAGCAGCCCTTCAGGTCGCCCGGGCTGTCCACGTGACTTAGGGGGTCCACTGGCGTTTTCACGCCTTTTTCAATTCAGGTGCAACATTAGCACAGCCAGAATGCATATTTAATAGGGTTTTTCCGCCGCACCGTAAATTTTTCACGGCTAAAACAGGGTTTTTGCACCAAGGTGCCATCGGGCGCGATTAGTTGGCGAACATCTCGCGCCGGAACGAGGCCTCAAGATGGGTGCCATCGTTCAATTGCGCTGTCACATGAAACACCAGTATTTCGCGCTGCGGCGTAGCGAATTCCGCCAGATAACTCACGGCGCCCGCTTCCTCGACGCGGCGTAGCGGTGCCTCACGCAGGACGCCAGTGAGGCTGCGCACTTCCACCGAGAACGTCGCCTCTACAGGAGTGGCGTTGGGCTGTCGGTTCAAAACCAACGTCAGCAGACCACGCCCGGCCGATGGTTGCAGCCCGTAGCGTTTGGCAATCTGCGGGTCGACGTCCTGCAGTGGCTGTGCCTGGTAACTCAGGGTGTACGGCCCTTGGGTCACGTAGCCTTCGTCGGTCCAAGCTTGCGCCTGCGGTGGTGTGGTTGGCGTGCTGTTGCCACAGGCCGTCAGACCCAGTGGCCCCAGTAGGCCTAGCAGCGCCAGCGAACGAAGAGCGTGGGCTGCCCGAAAGGGGCGGCGCATCAGGCGAGCCGCTCCAGCAGCATGCGCGCCACTTGCAGGGTGAGAATGAGGAAGAAGGGGGAGAGGTCGAGCCCGGCCAGTGTCGGTAGCGCTCGCTGGAAAGGCTGCAGCAGAGGTGCCAACACCTGACCAATGATGTACGACATCGGGTGGCGGCCATCTGGACTCACCCACGAGAGAATGACCCAGACAAACAGCAAGCCGATGTACAGCAGCAGGACAGTGTCCACCAGCGACAGCAGACTGCCGAGCAGGAGCGTTGGCACACTGGCGCCGCTACCGGTGGCTAGCCAAACGATGACGGCATGGCGTAACGCCTGCACGAGGATGACAGCCACCACGGCCGCCGTGTCGAGCGCGCCGACAGGTGGCAACAGGCGACGCAGTGGCAACACCAAGGGATTGGTTATTTGCAGCACGGCACGCGCCAGCGGGTTGCGGAAATCCGCGCGGGCCCATTGCAGCAGCAACCGTAGCAAGAAAGCGCCTACCAGCAGACCGCTGAGGCTGTCGATGACAAAAATCAGTTCGCGCATGGGGAACTCCGGGTGAAATACGGACTGGCGAAGGGTTTAGGCAGACGTGCCGCTGGTAGGCGTAGGGGCCGGGCCGGCCAGTTCCTTGGCGCGCAGGTCTGCTGCAGCCACGGCCGTGCCTACCAGTTGCCGGAAGCCGCCCGCTTCGAAGACGGCCAGCGCGGCGGCGGTGGTGCCGCCTTTGGAGGTGACCTGCTCGCGCAGTTCCGCCGGCGCTACGCCGGTGTCACGGGCCATCTTGCCAGCACCATAGGCGGTGGTGACCGCCAATTCCCGTGCAGTGGCGGCGGGCAATCCAATGGCTTCACCTGCGGCGGCGAGGGCCTCGATGAGCAGGAAGAAATAGGCCGGACCACTACCCGATACCGCCGTGACGGCATCCAGTAGGCCCTCTTCCGTCACCCAAACAATGTCGCCTGCCGCCCGCATGAGTGCGGCGGCGTGGTTACGTGCCTCGAAACCGACCGCGGTACTGGCGTAGAGGCCCGTGATGCCGGCGCCGACGAAGGCGGGGCGGTTGGGCATGGTGCGTACTACCGGTACGCCGGCCCCCAGCCACTCCTGCAGTTGCGAAAGTCGCGTGCCGGCGGCGACCGAGAGCACTGTAGGCCGACGTGCGATAGCGAGTTCTTGCAGGGAGCGACTGACTCCCTCCATTTGCTGCGGTTTCACTGCGAGTACCCACAGGCTGGCGCGTGTGGCGGCTTCCGTCGGCTCCGCTGTGGTGTGGATGCCGGGAAAGTCGCGTTCGAGTGCTTGGCGCGCTTCGGCAGAAATATCCGCTACCGCCAGCGTTGCCGCGGGCTGGCCGGCGGCGCAAAGACCCGCGATGAGGGCGCGAGCCATCTGGCCACCGCCAATGAAGGCGACGCCGGGCAGCGGTGTGGCGGGCAGTGCGGAAGGGGTCATACGGGACCTGTGGCTTCGGTAGGGTGGGAGCGCGCGCCAAAGATGGCGGTGCCGATACGGACCTGCGTGGCACCTTCAAGGATAGCCGCTTCGTAATCGCCGCTCATCCCCATCGACAGGGTGTCCAGGGGCAGACCCGCGGACTGCAATTCTGCAAGCAGGATGGCGAGCGTACGGAAATGCCCGCGTTGGGTGGCCACGTCGGTGGTTGCCGGCGGAATGCACATGAGTCCGCGCAGTTGCAGTCCGGGAAGTGCCGCAACGGCGGCGGCTAGCGCCGGCACGTCTGCGGGGACCAACCCTGCCTTGCCGGGTTCCGGCACCAGCATGACTTGCAGGCAGACCTGCAGAGGTGGCAGGTCCACGGGCCGTTGCGCCGACAGGCGCTCCGCGAGTTGGAGTCGGTCGACCGTGTGGACCCAGGCGAAGTGCGTGGCTACGGCCCGGGTCTTGTTGGTCTGCAAGGCACCAATGAAATGCCAAGTGAGTGGTAGGTCGGCCAGTGCCTGTACTTTGGCAACCCCTTCCTGAACGTAGTTTTCGCCGAAATGCCGGAGACCCGCAGCATGGGCTTCACGGATGGCAGGCGCCGACTGGAACTTGGAAACCGCAATGAGCGTAATGCTGTCCGCCGGCCGGCCGGCGCGCTGTGCGGCAGCGCTCACGGCACTGAGGGTGGACAGCGCTTGTTCGCGGACTGGAGGTGGTTTTTGCGGCCTAGTTAACATAGTTCACCCTGGGGGTGGGGACTATACTCCATGCAGGTTTTTAGAGGTCCGCCATGGCCGTTGATATCGCACAACTTCTCGCCTTCGCCGTCAAGAGCGGTGCCTCGGACTTGCACCTGTCCGCCGGCATGCCGCCCATGATTCGCGTGGATGGCGATATCAAGCGCATCAATATGCCGGCTTTGGCGCACAAGGACGTTCATGCCCTTGTGTACGACATCATGAACGACAAGCAGCGCAAGGCGTTCGAAGAGTTTTACGAAACCGACTTCTCGTTCGAAATTCCGCGCCTGTCGCGCTTCCGCGTCAATGCTTTCAATCAGAACCGCGGCGCCGGCGCTGTGTTTCGCGCTATTCCTTCCGTGGTCAAATCGCTCGACGAGATCAATGCCCCCAAGGTTTTCAAGGACCTGTGCATGCTCCCGCGCGGCCTCGTGGTGGTCACTGGGCCCACCGGTTCGGGCAAGTCCACGACTTTGGCGGCGATGATCAACCACATCAACGACAACCGGGCGAACCACATCCTCACCATCGAGGATCCCATCGAATTCGTGCATGAAAGCCGCCGCAGCCTTATCAACCAGCGCGAGGTCCATCGTGACACGCTGGGGTTCGCCGAGGCGCTGCGGTCGGCGCTCCGCGAAGACCCGGACGTCATCTTGGTGGGTGAAATGCGTGACCTCGAGACCATCCGTCTCGCACTCACCGCCGCCGAGACCGGTCACTTGGTGTTCGGTACTTTGCATACCTCGAGCGCGGCCAAGACAGTCGACCGTATCGTCGACGTGTTCCCGGCACAGGAAAAGGAAATCGTCCGTTCCATGCTCTCGGAGAGCCTGCGCGGCGTCGTTTCTCAGGCCCTGCTCAAGCGTATTGGTGGTGGGCGCATTGCCGCTCACGAAATCATGATCGGCGTCCCGGCCATTCGTAATCTCATCCGCGAAGGCAAGATTGCGCAGATGTACAGCAGTATCCAGACCGGCCAGGCGCATGGCATGCAGACGCTGGACCAGTGCCTGCAGGGCTTGGTGGAGCGCGGCCTCGTCAGCAAGGAAGAGGCGCGGTACAAGGCTCAGAACAAGGAAAGCATCTAAGTGGATCGTGATCAGTCCATCAAGCTGATGCAGGACCTGTTGCGGCGCATGGTGTCGCTGAAAGGCAGCGACCTCTTCATCACCAGTGGGTTTCCACCAGCTATCAAGGTTGATGGCGAAATTCGCCCGCAAACCGAGAAGGGGCTGACGCCCGAACAGAGCGCGGCGCTGGTGCGCTCCATCATGAATGATCGGCAAACCCGCGATTTCGATGCCAGCAAGGAATGCAATTTCGCTATCGCTCCGCCGGGCATTGGCCGGTTTCGTGTCAGTGCCTTCATCCAGCAGACGCACACCGGCTGCGTCATCCGCACCATCAACGCGAAGATTCCTACCCTCGAAGAACTGAAGCTCCCGCCCATCCTCAAAGATGTGGTCATGTCCAAGCGTGGCCTGTGCATCTTGGTGGGCGGCACCGGCAGCGGCAAGAGTACGACGCTGGCCGCGATGCTCGACTACCGCAACGCGAACTCGCGCGGACATATTGTCACCATTGAAGATCCGGTCGAGTTCGTGCACCCGCATCGCAATTGCGTGGTGACGCACCGCGAGGTCGGTGTGGACACGGACAGTTGGCAGGCGGCGCTGAAGAACACTTTGCGCCAAGCCCCCGACGTCATCCTCATTGGCGAAATCCGCGACCGCGAGACGATGGAATATGCCATCCAGTTCGCGGAAACGGGCCATCTGGTGCTCGCCACATTGCATGCCAACAGCTCCAATCAGGCGCTGGACCGCATCATCAATTTCTTCCCTGAAGAGCGCCGCGAGCAGTTGCTCATGGACCTCTCGCTGAATGTTCGTGCGCTAATCTCGCAGCGTCTCGTGGCGCGCGAGGGCGGTGTCGGGCGTGTCGCCGCCATGGAAATCATGCTGAACTCGCCGCTGATCTCCGACCTCATCTTCAAGGGCGATGTGGCGCAAATCAAGGAAGTGATGTCCCGCTCGACGCGGATGGGCATGCAGACCTTTGACCAAGCCCTCTATGCGCTCTACGAGTCGAGCCAGATTTCCTATGAAGATGCGCTGCGTAATGCCGACAGCAAGAACGAACTGCGTTTGAAGGTGAAGTTGGAAAGTCGGCGCGAGGACCATCTTGCGCACGAGCAAAGCACCAGCCTGCATCTCGCCGAGGACAATGACGCCGGTCGGGTGCTTTGATGTCGGACATGGTGCCTGAGTCCGTAGCCACCCGGCTGAATACCCGCCCCTTGTTTGAATTGATGGTCCAGCGTCAAGCCTCCGATTTGTTCTTCACTTCCTATGCGCCCGTGAAGGTGAAAATCGAAGGACAGCTTTTTCCGGTCAATCGTCAAGTGCTGACGCCAGAAATGGTGCAGCAAGCCGCCTATGGCCTCATGACCGCCGAGCAGGTGGCTTATTTCGAGCGTGAGCTTGAAATCGACTTTGCCATCTCCGAGCCGGGCCTGGGTCGTTTCCGTGTGGCTCTGTTCCACCAGCGTGGCTATCCGGCTATCGTGCTGCGCTATATCACTGCCGAAATTCCGCGCCTCGACACGCTGGGTCTGCCGCCATTGCTCGGGGACCTGGTTCTGCACAAGCGCGGGCTGGTGTTGATGGTAGGTGCTGCAGGTTCAGGCAAGAGCACCACGCTGGCTGCCATGGTGAATCATCGCAACGAGACCTCGCCGGACCATATTCTTACGATCGAGGACCCGATCGAGTTCCTGCACACCAACAAGAAGAGCATCGTCAACCAGCGTGAAGTCGGGCTGGACACGAAGTCTTTCGGTCGTGCCTTGCGCGGCGCCATGCGTGCCGCGCCGGATGTGGTACTCATTGGTGAAATTCGTGACCGAGAGACGATGGAAAGTGCCATCGCCTTGGCGGGCACCGGTCATCTTTGCATCAGTACGCTGCATGCCAACAACTCGGCAGAGGCGGTAGAGCGCATCGTCAATCTCTTCCCGCGCGACCAGCATGCGCAGGTCTTTCTAGATCTTTCCCAGTACCTGCGTGCCATTCTCGCGCAGCGCTTGGTGCGCGGTCAGGATGGTCGTCGGGTGGCGGCGGTCGAAGTCATGCTCAATACACCGCATATTCAGGAGCTCATTAAGAAAGGCGATGTGGTTGGCATGAAGCAAGGGCTGCGAGGTTCCACGGAGCCGGGTATGCAGTCCTTCGACGCAGCACTGATGATGCTGGTGCGCAGTGGCCGGGTGACGATGGAAGAGGCACTCGCGCACGCCGACTCGCGCAGCGACCTTGAGACCCGCATCAACTTCGGTTAGCTAAGCGCCGAACGGCAGGCCTGCGGCGAGAGCGTCTGCAGGCGAAGCCATCAACCTTGGCCATGAATCATGGCTATCAAGCTGCCGGCGGGAACACGCTGCTGGCCTCGAACACCGGACCGTCTACGCAAACTCGTTTCATGGCCGGGCCGTTAGGCGTTTCGACGCGAACGGCACACCCGGCGCAGCCGCCGACGGCACAAGCCATGTATTCCTCCAGCGACACTTGGCACGGCACGCCGAAGCGCTGCGCCACTTTGGCCACCGCTTTCAGCATGGGCGTCGGTCCGCAGGAAAAAATTTCCACTTCCTGTAGTTGGTCTGGTGCCAGCGAGCCTAGCCATTCGCTGGCCAAGTCGGTGACATAGCCTGCGTAGCAGCCTGCATAGCCGGCCAGCGTGGCCAAGCGGCTGGGTACGCCCCATTCTTCCAGCAGCGGCATGGCGGCGATGGTGCCTGCCGGAATACCGGGAACCACGACGGTGGAGGGGCGCGCGCGGAACGGGAAAGGAATTTCCGAACCCATCAGCACCAACGGCTTCCACGCCATGCCGGCACGCTGTCCGGCGACGAGCGCTTCGGCCAGATAAACCATGGGCGGAATACCGACGCCACCACCAATAAGCAGGGTGCGGGGCCGTTCGGCATGGGGAGTGAAGCCCTTGCCGATGGGGCCGAGGCTACTCAGCACGTCCCCGGGCTTGGCGTCCGCCAGTTTGGCGAGGCCCACGCCGTGCACCTTGTAGAGAATTTCGATCCAGCCGGCTGCCGGGTCCACGCGCATGAGCGAGAGTGGACGCCGCATGGGCAAGGAGGGGTCGCAAGTGAGGTGCACGAAACTGCCCGGAACAGCATGTGCCGCACACTTCGGCGATTCGAGTCGCAGGATGTACTGGTCGCCTTCCCAAGCGGTATGGGCCAGTACCTTCGCGTCTTCCACGAAGATGGTGCCACGGTGGGCCTTGTTGCCCGGCGGCGCTGCCGCTTGCTGCTCACCCATGCGCCAGCCTCCCGTTCGCAATATGCTCCAGTACGGCCATACGCACGGCGACGCCATAGGTGACCTGACGCTGGATAACACTTTGCGGGCCATCCGCCACGGTGGAATCGATCTCCACACCGCGATTCATGGGCCCCGGATGCAGCACCACGCAGTCGCGTTTGGCCAACCCCAGCCGTGCTGGGGTCAGGCCCCACTGCGCGTGATAGTCAGCCACCTCCGGCATCTCCGCTTCGGCCATGCGTTCGCGCTGGATGCGCAGCATCATTACGGCGTCGGCACCAGCCAAGCCTTCTTCCAGCGTGGTGCAGCGGCGCGCCCGGTGGAATTCGCCGGCGGGTGGCAAGAGTTGTGCTGGGCCGCACAAGCGCAGTTCGCCGATGCCGAGCGTGGTGAGGGCGTGGTAGGCAGAGCGTGCCACTCGCGAATGGCGCAAGTCACCGACGATGGTCACCGTCTTGCCCGCAAAGCCGCCGCAATGTTTGCGGATGGCGAGGGCGTCCAGCAACCCCTGGGTCGGGTGCGACAGGTGCGCTTCACCGGCCGACAAGATGCTGACATGGTCTTCGACGTGGCCAGCAACGTATTCGTGAACGCCCGCTTCTGCATCGCGAATGACGAACAAGTCCACACCCATGGCCTGCAGCGTGTAGATGGTGTCCAGCATGGTCTCGCCCTTCACACGCGAGGACAGTTGGATTTCCAGGTTGATGACATCGGCACCCAAGCGTTTGCCGGCCAACTCAAAGGAGGCGCGGGTACGGGTCGAGGGTTCGGTGAACAGGTTGCCGACCGTGATGCCGCTGAGTGCGGCGCTACGCGCCGGCAGGCTGCCACCCGGGCGCAGGAAATCTTCGGCGCGGTCCAGCAATTGCGTCAGCAGCGGGGCGGGCAGCCCTTCGAGCGTGAGCAGGTGCCGCAGATGTCCGCGGGCGTTGAACTGGGTGAATTGCATCCAGAGGTCCTCAGCCGGCGCGCGCCAGCCATTGTTCCAGCAGTACGGCGGCTGCTACCGGGTCGATGTCTTCATGCCGGACCCGCCGTTGGCGTTCGCCGCTGGCGCGACGTTGGCGGAGGCGGTCTTCGGCTTCTTTCGAGGTGAGGTGTTCGTCCAGCAGTTCTACCGGGCGAGCGTACTTGCGCTCGACGGCACTGGCGAACTCGCGTACGAGCGGGGTCAGGGGGCCGTCGAGGCCGTCGGCATTATAGGGAATACCGACCACGAACCGGGCTGGTGACCAGTCCGCGACTAGACGATCCAGGGCCTTCCAGTCCGGCTGGCCATTGCTCACGGCGACACTTGCCAGCGGACGAGCGGTGCGGGTGAGAGTGTCGCCATTGGCCACACCGAGACGGCGCAGGCCGAAGTCCAGCGCCATGATGACCTGTGGCGAGGCGGACACCCCCGGCGCCTAGGCGCGCCCCGCCGTCGGGGCGAGGCGAGAAAGCTCGATACCGAGCAGGCGGGCGGCAGCGTGCCAACGTTCGGCGAACGGGATGTCGAAGACCAGGCGGTCGTCGACCGGGGTGGTCAGCCAGGCGTTTTCACGGATTTCCGCCTCGAGTTGGCCGGCTTCCCACCCCGCATAGCCAAGAGCTACGACGGCTTGAGAGGGCCCTTCGCCCGCGGACATGGCGATGAGTACGTCGCGCGAGGTGGTGACGTGCAGCGTGTCTGAGATGCGCAGGGTCGACTCGAAATCGCGTAGCGGACGGTGCAGCACGAAGCCGCGGTCCGTTTGTACGGGGCCGCCGCGCAGCACGGGCTGCTCGAGTGCCCCGGGCGGTGCCGGTGGGAGTTTGAGGTGGTCGAGCAGTTCCGCGAGGTTCATCTTCAGCGGCTGGTTCAAGATGATTCCCAGCGCGCCGCGCTCACTGTGCTCGCAAAGCAGCGTGACAGTACCGGCAAATTGGCTGTCTTTCAGGCTGGGCATGGCTACCAGCAGCTGGTTGCCGAGGTAGGTGGTGGTCGGGTCCAAGCGGTCGCTGGCGCGACGGCCGCGGAGCTTGGTGACGTGGACAGGACGTTGACGCTTCTGGGGCATGGGGAAAGTATCGGCTGCGGCGCAGCACTCCACAAGATTGAAACGCACCATCGTGGTGAACTTAGGTTCAGTGAACGTTGGTGTCTTGCAGGCGGCCGCTGCTGAATTCCCAACCGTAGGAGAGGCGGATGGCATCATGGTTGGCGCGTAATTCGCCCGAAAATGCCTCGAACGGGGCGGCCAGGCGCAGGATGCCGAGCGCGGCCCGGTCCAATTCCGGAACACCACTGGAGCGCTGCAGGAGCACTTCGCCCAGCGTCCCGTCCGCCAGCAGTTGTACTTCCAGTACTGGGTTTCCGCTCAAACGACCGCGACGGATGGCACCTAGCGGGTAGTGAGTGGTCCCCACATCTTCCACATGCTGCCGCCAGCGGTCGAGGTAGACCGCCAACCCGGATTCGCGGGTGTCTGCGCGGACCGCGAGTTCGCGCTGCGGGCCGCCGAGGTGTGGGTTTGGGCCCAATTTCGTATTCCACAGCGGTGCGGTGCCGGCGAGGCCGGCGGTGGCGGCAGGTGGCGTGCTGGTGGAGAGACCCGCATTGCGCGTAGTTTCGCCGCTATCCGCCACCAAGACCGCGGGTGCACGCCGTTGGCGGCGGGAAGCGTCCGCGGCTTCCCCGGCAGTATTGGAGGCCGTAGCACTGCCATCGAGCGCCGGTAACCCCGATTCCACCGATTCTTCCGGACGGTCCAGGCCGCTACCTTGCTGGTTCGCCTGTGACAGGTAGCGAGCGTTCGGGTTGGGCCGATTGTCGTCGATGGCGGAGGGGAGCAGGACGACGTCCAGACCAGGCGCGCCTGGGCCATCTGGCACTGCATGACTGAAAGTGACGCCCAGCAATACCAGCAGGTGGACGGCGGCGGTCAGGAACAGGGTGGTGTTCAACCGGTCACGAACCGGCGCGACGCCTTCTCGCAAGGCGCCGATATCGCGTTCTGCCGTGGCCGGAGAGAGGTCGTCAGTCATGCCGAGGTTAGGTAGGGCGACGTGCGGCGATGGCATCCATGAGCAGTCCGGCAATATCGAGGTCGAACTGGGTATCCAGTTCGCGGATGCCGGTAGGGCTGGTGACGTTGATTTCGGTCACATAGCCGCCGATGACGTCGAGCCCGACGAACAACATGCCGCGTTCACGGAGGGTGGGGCCAATTTGCGCACAGAGCCAACGGTCACGCTCGGTCAGTGGGCGTCCTACGCCTTTGGCACCCGCCGCGAGGTTGCCGCGATTGTCGGTGGCGGCCGGGATGCGGGCCAGCGCATAGGGCACCGGCTCGCCGTCCACCAAGATGACGCGGGAGTCGCCGCCGGTGACGATTTCCGGCAGGTAGCGCTGGATGATGGCGTACTGCTTGCCATAGCCGGTGAGGGTTTCGAACACGGACGACGCATTCTTGTCACCTGCGTCCAAGACGAAGATGCCGCGGCCGCCCATACCGTCCAGCGGCTTGCAGACCGCCTTGCCGTGCTCGGCGAGGAAGGCGTGCATATCGGGCATAGTGCGGGTGATGAGCGTCGGCGCGCAGCATTCCGGGAACCAGGCCGTAAACACTTTCTCGTTCATGTCCCGCAAGCCTTGCGGTCGGTTTACGACGAGGCAGCCAGCCACTTCGGCCCGCTCCAAGATGTACGTGGCGTAAATGTATTCGGTGTCGAACGGCGGGTCCTTGCGCATCAGCAGGACGTCGAAATCGCCTAAGGGCTGGGCCACCGGGTCCCCGTGGGTGAACCAGTCATAAAGGTCTGTGCGGACGGTGACTGGGCGGGCCCGGCCCCAAGCTGTGCCATCTCGCAGCCACAGATCGCCCAGTTCCAAGGTGTGCGTTTCCCAACCGCGGACCTGAGCCGCCAACAGCATGGCGAGGGTGCTGTCTTTCTTGGGATTGATGGCAGCGATGGGGTCCATCACCACGCCAATACGGAGGGGGCGGCTGGGGGCAGGTGTGGACACTGGCATGGGCTTCGGCTTCCGGCGAGGGGCAGACTGTGACGGACCTCGCACAGTCGTGTGTCGGTGTAGTTTACACCTGCTGCATGGCCCGGTTGGCGGGTACCATGTCGGTACGCGTTCCCGGGTGTGGAAGGCCTGCCATTGCGGCGAGCCGGTATGCTAAAAATCCGGGAGAATCGAGGAACTCATGGAACTCCAGACGGAAACGGAACGGCCAGCCCGGCTAGCCGGCCTCAAGGTGCTGGTCATCGACGACAGCAAAACCATCCGACGCACGGCGGAGACGCTGTTGGCGCGTGAGGGCTGCGAAGTATTTACGGCCGTCGATGGCTTTGATGCGCTCTCGAAGGTCGCCGATCATCGCCCCGACATCATCTTCGTGGACATCATGATGCCGCGGCTGGATGGTTACCAAGCCTGCTCGCTCATCAAGCGCAGCAAGGCGTTCCGCACCATACCTGTCATCATGCTGTCGTCGAAGGACGGACTCTTCGACCGCGCGCGTGGCCGCATCGTGGGTAGCGAGCATTACCTCACCAAGCCGTTTACGCGCGATGAGTTGCTGTCTGCCATCGAGCAGCACGTGACACTGCCCACTGCGCCGGCGCCCTTGGCGCTCGGGCATCTCGATACTCAGGCCTTGGAACAGGCCCTTCCCCAGGGTTGAACGGAGACTTCATCGCCATGCCGCTCATCCTTGTCATCGACGATTCCCCCACCGAGGTGTACGTCATCCGGCGTGCGCTGGAACAACACGGCTACCAGACCGCGGCCGCCGCTGATGGGGCCGAAGGTTTTCGCTTGGCCAAGTCGATGAAGCCCGACCTTATTTTCATGGACATCGTCATGCCGGGCGTGAACGGCTTCCAAGCTACCCGCCAGTTGGCGAAGGACCCGGAGACCGCCGCCATTCCCGTGGTGATGGTGACCAGCAAAGATCAAGACACCGACCGTATCTGGGGCATGCGCCAAGGCGCCGTGGATTACTTGGTCAAGCCCGTCACGCCGGCGGCGTTGGTGGCGAAGGCCCAGTCCGTGCTGGCCCACTGAAGCGGGAGCCCACAGTCGCATGTCGATGAATCCTTCCCCGCTGCGTGAATTACGTGACCA
>CALQLF020000042.1 GCA_943331345.2 Candidatus Planktophila lacus
CAGCCGGACGATGTGCCGCTGCCTCTGGAGGCCCTGACGATCGATGGCACGGGCCAAACGCTACTGCCGGCGCTGTTCGACCTGCATACGCACGGCACGCCGTGGGGTGGCGCGCTACAACTCGCGGGCGGCGTTACCACCGCGCGCGACCTCGGCAACGACCATGACTCGATTTTGCTGCAGGAAGCGCGCTACGAAAGCGGTGCGTGGCTGGGGCCCCGCCTGTGGCGCGCCGGCTTCATGGACGGCCAAAGCCCTTATACCGCCAGTGGCGGCAAAACCGTGGCCAGCCTTGCGGAAGCACTCGACGCCGTGGATTTTTTTGCAGCCCATGGCTATCGCGCGGTCAAACTCTACAGTTCGTTCAACCCGGACTGGATAGCGCCGGTGGCGCAGCGCGCGCACGAACGCGGGCTGCGAGTGAGTGGGCATGTTCCCGCGTTCACCACCGCCGCGCGGGTCATTACGCAGGGCTACGACGAACTGAACCATCTGAACATGCTGTTCCTGAACTTCGTCGCCAGCCCCAGCGAAGACACGCGCACGAATGCTCGCTTCACCATGGTGGGCGAACGCGCTTGGCAACTCGACCTCGACAGTGCGCCGGTGCAGGCCTTCATTCAGGAACTGGCGCAACGTGGCACCGTCGTCGACCCGACTTTGGCCTGCTTCGAGGACAGCTTCAACCAGGCCCCCGGTGAAAGCTCGCGCGTCATGGCACCGGCGCTCGAACGGCTACCGGCAACGTTGCGCCGTTCACTCCTGCAACCCGAGATGGAGCTTACCCCTGCCGTTTTGGGCCACTACCGAGCCAGTTGGCAGAAGATGTTGGACTTGTTGGTGCGCCTCGACCGCGCGGGAGTGCCATTGGTGCCGGGCACCGATTCACTGGAAGGCTTTTACCTGCACCGCGAACTGGAACTGTGGGTGCAAGCAGGCATCCCGGCCAGCCGCGTGCTGCAGCACGCCACACTCGGCAGCGCGCGCGTCTTGCGGCTGGAGCAGTCGTTGGGGGCGGTGGAGGCCGGCTATTCCGCGGACCTCGTGCTGGTGGACGGCAACCCCTTGCAGGACATCAGCGCCCTGCGCCGCATGCGCATGGTGATGAAGGCGGGTGCCGGCTATTTCCCGGCCGAGATCTACCCGGCCTTAGGAATATTGCCCGCCGTCCCTGCGGCCGAAGTTCAGGGCGCGAGCCCCTGAAGCAGCCGCCGCCGACGCCTCGAGGCTGCACCCGCAAGGCCTTTGCGGGCTACAGGCGCAGCGTCTAGGGAGCAATACCCTCGGCGGCGGCCAAGGCAGCCCCGATAACGCCGGCGTGCTGTCTGCAGCCTGCGGGGACAATAGTGCACGGCGCCTGCAACAGGTGCCCGAACTGGTCCCACTGGTCTGACAAGCCACCGCCCATCACGATGAGTTCCGGCCAGAGCAAGGCATGGAACGTGGTGAGCACGCGGCTGGCTTCTGCCGACCACGCTGGCCAATCCAATCCGCGCTCGCGGCGCGCACGCCCCGAAGCAATGTGCTCCGCCTCGGCGCCACCCATCTCGAGGTGCCCAAGCTCCGTGTTCGCCATGAGCTGGCCGTTCACGAACAGCGCACTGCCGATGCCGGTACCGAAGGTAAGACACAACACTGTTCCGTGCTGCCCCCGTCCGGCACCGAGTCGCATCTCGGCGAGGCCCGCGGCATCACCGTCGTTCAGAAGAACGACCGGACGCCCCACTTCACGAGCCAGCGCGCTACGTGCATCGGCGCGAACCCAGCCAGCATCGATGTTAGCGGCAGTATGCGTAATGCCCTGGCGAACTACCGAAGGTACGGCAATGCCAACTGGCAAGCTGCCATGCGAGTGCCCGGTACCAGCTTCCAGCGCAGTGACCAAGCCACCAATGGCAGTGCCCACCGCAAGCAACGTCGCCGGCGCCGGCGTGGGGCAAGAGGCAGCCTCGCCCACCAACTCGCCAGCCTCGAGGTCGACCACGGCCGCCTTGATGGAAGAACCGCCGACATCAATGCCGATACAAACGCTCATTCACCCTCCTGGTTCGCCGCCAACGCCAGTTGCATGTCGCGTTGACGCTTCTTTTCCTGGCGCTGCATCCAGATACCAGCAAACACGATGCACACCGCCACCAGCAACACCATCACGGTGGCCAGTGCGTTGATGGACGGATTCACGCCGAGGCGCACCTTCGAGAAAATGAGCTGCGGCAACGTAGTGGAACCGGGGCCGGACACGAAGCTGGTGATGACGAGATCGTCCCAGGACAAGGTGAAGGCAAGCAACCAGCCCGACAGGATGGCCGGGAAGATGATGGGCAAGGTGATGACGAAGAACACCTTCGCCGGTCGCGCGCCCAAGTCCATGGCCGCTTCTTCCAATGACTCGTCCAGCGTGAGCAAACGCGACTGAATAACGACCGTGACATAGGCCATCGAGAAGGTGATGTGGGCGATGGTGATGGTCGTGACGCCGCGCCCTTCAGGCCAACCGACGACGGTTTGCATGGCCACGAACAGCAGCAGCATGGCCAAACCCGTGATGACTTCCGGCATGACCATGGGCGCCGTGGTAAGCCCCGTGAGCAAAGTGCGGCCCTTGAAGCGACCGAAGCGCGCTAGCGCCAAGCCAGCGAGCGTACCGAGAATGACGGCGCCGGTGGCGTTCATCGCGGCAATCTTCAAACTGAGCTTGGCTGCGTCCAATACCTGCGTATCGCCGAGCAGCGCCACGTACCACTTGATGGTGGGTGAATTCGCCGCGTCCCACACGGTGACGAGCTTGGAGTTGTTGAAGGAGTACACCACCATCGACAGGATAGGGATGTAGAGGAAGGCGAAGCCGAAAGCCATCGCCGTCAGCACGAAGAACGAGCGACGCTGGTTCATCGGTGCGCCCCTCCCGCTGCCTGCTGTGCCCGTTGGTAGAGCATGATGGGGCCAACCAGCAACAACAGGAGCAAAATGGCCACGGCACTGGCCACGGGCCAGTCCCGGTTGTTGAAGAACTCTTCCCACAACACTCGGCCAATCATGAGCGAGTCCGGCCCACCGAGTAGGGCCGGAATAACGAATTCACCCGTAGCGGGAATGAACACGAGCATGCAGCCCGCCACGATGCCTTCCTTGGTGAGCGGCAGCGTGATGCTAAAGAAAGTGCGAGTGGGCCGGCAGCCAAGATCCGCTGCGGCTTCGAGCAAAGTGCCGTCAAGCTTTTCAATGGCGGTATAGAGCGGCAGCACCATGAACGGCAGGTAGCTATAGACGATGCCGATATAGACGGCCCAGTCCGTCTGCAACAGCGACACTGGCTCATTGATGAGCCCCAATGCCAACAGCATCTGGTTGATGGGGCTATTGATACCGAGCAAGCCAATCCAAGCGTAGACGCGCAGCAGGAAACTGGTCCAAAACGGCAGCATGACCAGCATGAGCAAAATATTGCGCCACTCGCGACTGCTGCGGGCAATACCATAGGCCATGGGGTAACCCACCAGCAGCGCCATGATCGTGGACACCCCCGCCATCTTCAGCGAATTCAGCAAAGCCGAACTGTAAAGCGCGTCTTCCCACAGGAACTGGTAATTGCCTAAGTTCAGCCGAATGAGCATGACCTTGTCGTTAGCCCACTGAATGAGCGGAGCAAACGGCGGCATGGCGATTTCGACGGACGAAAACGAAATCTTCAGGACAATGAAGAACGGAACGAGGAAGAACACCAGCAGCCAGAGATAGGGCACGGCGGTCACCGCCATCCGGCCTGTCACGCCCCAGTCCTTCAGGCGCCCCTGCGCCGCGCGCACCGGTGCCCAGCCCAGCAGCGCTTGCAGCAGGCCGGAGAGCACCTGCCCGAGGTTGGGCTGTGCCACGCGGGACATTACTGCGTCACCACCACGTTGGCGCCAGGGCTCCAGGACACCCACACCCGCTCTTCCCAGGTGACACGGTCATCGCGACGATCGGTATTAGGCTGCGTAACGCGCACCAATTTGCCACTGTCTAACGCCACCAGATAGCGCGAGACATCACCGAGGTAAGCAATTTCCTTCACTGTGCCGCCGAACGCGTTGTCCGGTTGGTCGGGGCGTTCTCGGTCCAAACGCACCTTTTCAGGGCGCACAGCCACCCAGACCTTGGCGTCAGGCGCACTCGAAACGCCGTGGTCTACGTAGACCGTACCTCCCAGTTCGGGAGACTCGATCCGCACATAGTCGGGTTCGTCTTCCACTAACCGCCCCTCGAACATGTTCACGGAGCCAATGAAGTCGGCCACGTACTTCGAGGTAGGGTATTCGTAAATATCGGACGGGGTCCCCGTCTGCAGGATACGTCCATGGTTCATCACGCCGATACGGGAAGCGAGCGTCATGGCCTCTTCCTGGTCATGCGTGACGATGACGAACGTGACGCCCAGCTTTTCCTGCAGGTTAATGAGTTCGAACTGCGTGTTCTCGCGCAGTTTCTTGTCGAGCGCACCGAGCGGCTCGTCGAGCAGCAGCAGCTTCGGACGCTTTACCAACGAACGGGCCAGCGCCACACGCTGCCGTTGACCACCGGACAACTGCTGCGGCCTGCGCTTGCCGTAGCCATCGAGCGCCACCAGTTTGAGCATCTCGGACACGCGCTCCTGACGTTCCGCCTTGGGCACACCATCCTGTTTCAGACCGAAGGCCACGTTGTCTTCGACGGACATATGCGGGAACAGCGCGTACGACTGGAACATCATGTTGACCGGCCGTTCATAGGGCGGGATGCCAGTCATGTCCTGGCCGTCGATGAACAAGCGACCTTCGGAAGGGTCCTCAAAACCGGCCAGCATGCGCAGCAGCGTGGTCTTACCGCAGCCAGAAGCGCCTAGCAGGCAGAAGGCCTCGCCCTGGTAGATATCGAGGCTGACTTGGTTGACGGCGACAAAGTCCCCGAAACGCTTGGTGACCCGCTCGATGCGCACATAGGGCACCGCTTGCGGGTCCTGCCAAGGCTTGAGTTTCTCGTCAGGACGCGTATTGGCCATGTGCGGCTACCGCTGCCGTTTGCGGCAGCGACCCTCTGGTCGTTGTTGTGAAACCCCCAGCACCGGGCCCACTCGTTGTGCCCGGCCCGCTTCCGGGACCGGGCGACGGAGCCCGGAGACAACGCGGGCGGCCTACGCCGCCCGCGCACTCAACTCACTTGCCGGTACGCACCCGGGTCCAGGCGCGGTTGGCTTCGCGGCTGTACTCCTGGCTTTCTGCCAAGTGAGCGTGCAACTTGGCACGCGTCGCGGCGTCCGGGTAGATACCCGGATCGTTCTTGACGGAATCGTTCACCAGCGGCAACGAAGTGGCCACGCCGTTCGCGTAGTTCACGAAGTTGGAAACGCCCGCGATGACCGTCGGGTCCATCGCATTGTTGATCCACGCATGAGCGTTGTCGGGGTGCTTGGCATCCGCCGGGATAGCCATGACGTCGAACCACATGATGGCGCCTTCCTTCGGCACCACGTAGGCAACTTCGACACCCTTCTTCGCTTCAGCAGCGCGGTCGCGCGCTTGCAGCACGTCACCCGACCAACCCAGCGACACACAGACTTCGCCATTGGCGAGGTCGTTGATGTACTGCGAGGAGTGGTAGTACTTGACGTAGGAACGGACGCTCATGAGCAGTTCGGCTGCAGCCTTCAGGTCTTCCGGCTTCTCGCTGTTCGGGTCGAGACCGAGATAGATGAGGGCCGAGTCGATGACCTCGGAGGGCGCGTCGAGCAACGTGATGCCGCAGCCCTTGAGCTTGGCCGCGTACTTCGGGTCGAACACAAGCGCCCAGGAGTTCACCGGCACATCGGCGCCGAGCGCAGCCTTCACCTTGGCGACGTTGTAACCGAGGCCCGTGGTACCCCACAGCCAGGGCACCGCGTACTGGTTGCCCGGGTCGTGCAGCGCGACGACCTTCATCACTTCAGGGTCGAGGTTCTTCCAGTTCGGCAGTTTGGATTTGTCGAGCTTGCGGAACACGCCCGCCTTGATCTGGCGCTCGAGGAACGAGGCCGAGGGAACGACGAGGTCGTAGCCGGTGCTGCCAGCGAGGAGCTTGCTTTCCAGCACCTCGTTGTTGTCGAACACGTCGTATTGGACCTTGATGCCCGTGCCCTTCTGGAAGTTCGCGAGGGTGTCCTCGGCGATGTAGTCCGACCAGTTGTAGACGTTCAGCACCTTTTCTTCGGGCGCGGCGGCAGCCGGCGCAGTGCCAGCCTCCTGCTTTGCTCCGCCACAGGCGGCCAGAACCAGCGTGACGGCCGCGGCGAGCCACGGACGGTAGGAAAGGGGCTTGGACATGAGGAACGACTCCGGCAACGAGGGAATACGACCTTTATAACGCAGTAGGCGGCGGATTTGTAGCGCGGGAAGACCCCGATGGACCGAACCGGCCGTCTGGCAGGCCGGAGCGAGGCCCGTCGTCCCTCACTGGCCGGTGCGTACCCGGGTCCAGGCACGACTCGCTGCACGGCTGTATTCCTGGCTTTCCGCCAAGTGCGCATGCAATTGGGCTCGGGTGGCCGCGTCCGGGTAAATGCCCGGATCGTTCCTGACAGCCGCGTCCAGCAGGGGCCGCGACGCGGCCACCCCATTGGCGTAATTCACGTAGTTCGATACTGCCGCGATGACCGACGGGTCCATCGCGTGGTTGATCCAAACGTGCGCATTGCCCGGGTGTTTGGCATCGGCCGGAATGACCAAAACATCGAACCCGATGAGAGCGCCTTCCTTCGGCACCAGATAGGCAATATCGGCGCCGTTTTGGGCTTCGGCGGCGCGGTCACGCGCCTGCAGCACATCACCCGACCACCCCACGGAGACGCAGACCTCGCCATTGGCCAGGTCGTTGATGTATTGCGACGAATGGAAATACTTGATGTAGGGACGAACGCTCAGCAACAGATCCGTCGCCGCCTTGAGGTCTTCCGGTTTCTCGCTGTTCGGGTCCAGGCCCAAGTAAATGAGCGCGGAACCGAAGACCTCCGGAGGCGAATCGAGCAGGGTGATGCCGCAGCCCTGCAGTTTGGCAGCCAGTTTAGGGTCGAACACGAGCGCCCAAGAGTTCAACGGTACGTCGTCGCCAAGGGCCGCCCTCACCTTCGCCACGTTGTAGCCAAGGCCCGTCGTGGCCCACAACCATGGCACGGCGTACTGGTTGCCCGGATCGTGCAGCGCGAGTTGCTGCATCACCTCCGGGTCGAGGTTTTTCCAGTTCGGTAGCTTCGACTTGTCGAGCTTGCGGAAGGCTCCCGCCTTAATCTGACGTTCGAGGAAGTTGCCCGACGGGACCACCACGTCATAACCACTACGGCCGGTCAGCAGCTTGGTTTCCAGCACCTCGTTGCTATCGAAAACGTCGTAGCGAACCTGAATTCCTGTGCTCTTCGCGAAGTTCGCCACTGTGTCTTCGGCGATGTAATCCGACCAGTTGTAGACGTTGAGCACTTTCTCTTCGGGGGCGTTGGCCGGCATGCCAGCCTCCGGCTGCCCTCCGCCGCAGGCGGTCAATGCCAGCGCGCAGGCCGCAGGGAGCCAAGGATACCAAGAGAAGCGCTTGGGCATGGGACCGGCTCCAGGCATCGTCTCAGACGGGGCCGCGCCCCGCCTTGAGGTCCGCCAGCGTCAGGTCGAGGCAGCGATGCGCCTTGGTCACCAGTTCGTCCACGTGCTCGCGGGTGAGGATGAGCGGCGGCGAAATGATCATGGTGTCACGCACAGCGCGCATGACCAGTCCCTCGCGGAAGCAGTGGTCCCGGCAAAGGGTGCCCACCGCCCCGCGCTTCGGGAAGAAGCGCCGGGAGGCTTTGTCTGCCACCAGCTCCAGCGCACCAATCATGCCGATGCCGCGCGCCTCGCCGACCAAGGGGTGGTACGCCAGTTCGCGCCAGCGCGCCTGCAAGTAGGGCCCGATGTCCTCGCGGCAACGGTCCACCAAGTGTTCATCGCGCAAGATGGCAATGTTGGCCAGCGCCGCCGCACACACCGCGGGATGGCCCGAATACGTGTAGCCATGCGCAAACTCGCCGCCGTCGTTGATGAGGACGTCCGCGACCGAGTCCGCCACCATGACGGCCCCTAGCGGCAGGTAGCCGGAGGTGATGGCCTTGGCCAGCGTCATGAAGTCGGGCTGGAAGCCGAAATGTTCCTGACCGAACCAGCGCCCGGTGCGGCCAAAGCCGCAAACCACTTCGTCGGCGATGATAAGCACGCCGTATTCGCGGCAAATGCGCTGCACCTCGGGCCAATAGGTGTCGGGCGGGATGATGACGCCGCCGGCACCCTGCAGGGGCTCGCCAATGAACGCGGCCACATTTTCCGCACCCAATTCAAGAATCTTGCGCTCGATGGCGCGCGCCGCATGAATGCCGTAGTCGTCTGGCGACAAGTCGCCACCGTTTTGATACCAGTAAGGCTGCTCCACATGCACGATGCCTGGGATGGGCAAGCCACCCTGCTCGTGCATGTAGCTCATGCCGCCGAGCGAAGCACCGGCCATGGTGCTGCCGTGGTAGGCGTTATCGCGGCTGATGATGGTCTGGCGCTGCGGTTGGCCGCGCAGGTCCCAATAGCGACGCACCATACGCACGATAGTGTCGTTCGCTTCGGAGCCGGAACTGGTAAAGAACGCACGGTTGAACTGCGGCGGCGCCAGTTCCGCCAGCACGCGCGCCAATTCGATGGCGGGCGCATTGGCGCTCTTGAAGAAGCTGTTGTAGTACGGCAGCTCCAGCATCTGCCGGTAGGCGGCTTCGGCTGGCTCCTTGCGGCCGTAGCCGATATTCACGCACCACAAGCCGGCCATGCCGTCGAGGATGCGGTTCCCCTCCGAGTCCCACAGGTAGGGGCCTTCGGCGCGCACGATGATGCGTGAACCTTCCGCCGCCAGCCCCTTGAAGTCAGTGAAGGGGTGGAGGTAATGGCGAGCGTCCAGTTGCTGCCATTCGGCCGTGGTGTGGCTTGCGGCCAGCGAGGCGCCGGGCGCCGGAAGGTCGTTGCGGATCATGCGTTCCTCAGACGTTGAGCAGCAAGTGCTCGCGTTCCCAGGCCGAAATGACCTGCAGGTACGCATCGTACTCTGACTCCTTGACCGCCGCGTAGGCCTGCACGAAACGCTCGCCGATGACTTCGTTCAAAGCGACGCAACCACGCAGCAGCGCCAGTGCTTCCGCCAAGGTACGCGGCAGACCGAACGGCATGTCGTAAGCACTGCCGGTAACCGGCTCGGTGGGCGTCAGTGCATCCACCATACCGAGGTAGCCGCAAGCCAGCGAACCGGCGATGGCGAGGTAAGGGTTCGCGTCGGCACCGCCGAGGCGGTTTTCCACACGCCGGTTCTCCGGCGTCGAACCCGGCACGCGAAGACCCGCCGTGCGGTTGTCATAGCCCCACTGCACATTGATGGGCGCGCTGTTGTAGCGCGTCACGCGGCGGTAGCTGTTCACGTTCGGCGCGAACAAGGACATGGCCGCCGGCAGATATTTCTGCAGGCCAGCAATGTGCGAGAAGAACAAGGCACTCGGCGTGCCGTCCTTGTTGCTGAACACGTTGCGGCGCGTCTTCACGTCCACCACGCTCTGGTGAATGTGCATGGCACTGCCCGGTTCCTTGGCCATGGGCTTGGCCATGAAGGTGGCGTACATCTTGTGCCGCAGCGCAGCTTCACGCGCCGTGCGCTTGAACAGGAAGGCCTGGTCAGCCAATTCCATGGCATTGCCGTGGATAAGGTTGATCTCCATCTGCGCCGCACCCGCTTCGTGGATGAGCGTATCGATGGAAATTTCCTGCGCTTCGCAGTAGGCGTAAACGTCATCGAACAGCGGGTCGAACTCGTTCACGGCCGAGATGCTATAGCTCTGCCTGCCATTCTCCGGGCGGCCCGAACGGCCCACCGGCGGCTTCAGCGGGTAGTCTGGGTCGAGGTTCGGCTCGACGAGGAAGAACTCCAGCTCCGGCGCTACCACGGGCTCCCAGCCGTGGGCGGCGTAGAGGTCCAGCACGCGCCGCAGCACATAGCGCGGCGACATCGGCACGGGCCGGCCATCGCTGAAGAAGCAGTCGTGGATGACCTGCGCCGTAGGCTCAGCGGCCCAAGGCACCACGCGGATGGTGCTGGGGTCGGCCCGCAACAAGATATCGATTTCGGAAGGGTCGATGGCGCTGTCGTCTTCCGGATATTCACCGGTAACGGTCTGCAGGAAAATGGATTCCGGCAGGCGCATGCCCTCTTCTTCCACGTATTTCTCGGCGGGCACCAACTTGCCGCGGGCCACACCGGCGAGGTCAGGAATGACTGCCTCCACTTCGCCAATACGATGCTCCCGCAGGAACGCGCGGATGGGGCTGCTGCGCTCGGCTGGTGGCTGCTTGGTGGCAGCGCGGTTGCGCTTCACGGTGGTGCCTGCCGGCTTGCCGACATCCTTGCCACCGCGCTTGATAGGGTCTTTACGGTTGTCCTTGGCGGACTCTTTCTTCCTGCTAGCCATTGGTTTCACTCCTTGGCGGCCGCCGCGGCGCGGCAGGCTTCGCCGAACGCGCCAAACAAGGCGCACGAAAACGGGTTTTCCATGGCACGCCATTCGGGGTGCCACTGGGTGCCGACGACAAAACGCCGGCCGGGAACCAAAACGCCCTCCACAACACCATCAGGCGCATGGGCTTCTGCCTGCAACGCTGGCGCGAGGCGATCGATGCCTTGCTGGTGCAGGGAGTTCACGCCTAGCCGCAGGCTACCTTCGGCCCACTGCGCGAATTGTCCACCCGGCACCAGTTGCAGGTCGTGCGCCAGCCCATATTGCACTTCCAAAGGCTGTTCATAGTCCTCGCGGTGGTCCAGCAAGCCCGGCACTTCCTGCAATTTCTGGTGCAAGGTACCGCCGAGCGCGACATTCAATTCCTGAAACCCGCGACAGATGCACAGCACCGGCACGTCGCGTTCGATAGCCAAGCGCAGCAAGGGCAGCGTAGTGGCGTCGCGGTGGGGGTCGTGGAGGGTGCCCGGCGCACTGGGCGTGCCGGCGTAGTGCTGCGGTTCCACGTTGGAAGGACTGCCGGTGAACAGCAAGCCATCTACGTGCGCCAGCACCGACTCGAGGTCGAGTTCTTCGCCTAGCACCGGCAGCAGGAAGGGCAGCGCACCCGCCCCCTCAAATACCGCGCGGAGATATTTCTCCCCGACACAGTGGAAGGGATGAGGACCAAGAATCCGACGGTCCGCCGGAATACCGACGACAGGGGCGCGCATGTTTAGGATTTTGAACAGTTACCCGCCGCCGATATGGCAACGAGGCAACCCTATTAAACCACAACGACCCGCGTCTCGTCGCCCCCCGGCCCCGGTTCAGCCTTTTTGCGCCGCCACATGACACTGCCTCTTGCTGCCCCCCGGGGAGGATGGGTTAACCTGTGGTGACAGGGTGCCGCAGACCCTTCACCAAATCTTAAACGCCCATGCCGGCCGCGCCTTCGAGGTGCCGCACTGCCCAGGGCCGAGGTCATCATGCCGTATGGAAAGAGCGCGTCCCCCCAAGAGGCCCTGACCTTCCTCGAACAACACCCCGCGGTACGGGCCATCGATGTCCTGCTCGCGGACTCCAGCGGCGTCCTGCGCGGCAAACGCGTGGAGCGTGAAGGCCTCGCCGCGGTTTACCGGCAAGGCTTCGCCCTCCCCGGCTCCATGTTTGCCTTGGACATACAGGGCGGCACTATCCAGGCCACTGGCCTCGGCTTCGATGAAGGCGATGCAGACCGGCCCTGCCTCCCGATTCCCGGCAGCTTGGTCGTCACCCCGTGGCTCGGCGAAGGCGTCGCACAAGTACAAGTCGCCATGTTTGAAACGGATGGGGTCACGCCGTTCTACGCAGACTGCCGACACGTCCTGCAAAGCATTCTCGACCGCTTTACTGTCAAGGGACTGAAGCCCGTGGTCGCGGTAGAACTCGAGTTTTACCTGGTGGACAAGGAACGTGCTGCCAGTGGCCATGCGCAGCCACCCCGCTCGCCGCGCACAGGCCGACGCGAATACCGCACCCAAATCAATGCCATGGCCGACCTCGACGATTGGTCCGCATTCCTCGAGGAAGTGGATCGCGTAGCGGCCATCCAGAACGTACCGGCTACCGGCTCGCTGACGGAATATGGCCCCGGACAAATGGAAGTGAACCTGCAGCACGGCGATTGCCCATTGCGCGCCTGCGATGAAGCCATTCGTCTGAAGCGACTCATCAAGGGCGTGGCACTGAACCACGGCGCTGAGGCGACCTTTCTGGCCAAGCCCTATGCCGACATGGCAGGAAGCGGCACCCACTTGCATGTCAGTGTGCTGGACACCGCGGGGCACAATGTCTTTGCGAGCGAAGCGCCAGACGGCACCCCTGCCCTGCACCACGCCATCGGCGGACTACTCGAGACGATGGCCGACGGCATGGCGATTTTCGCGCCGAACGCGAACAGCTATCGCCGTTTCCAACGGGAAAGCTATGTACCAATGCAACCGTCTTGGGGCGTGAACAATCGCGGCGTGGCGGTACGCATTCCGCACTCGGATGCCGCGAACCGTCGTTTGGAACATCGCGTGGCCGGTGCCGACGCCAACCCCTATCTCGTCATGGCTTATGTGCTCGCGGGCATGCTGCATGGCTTGGAACAGCAAATTCAGCCCGGCAAGCGCACGGACGGCAACGCCTGCCGCGACGAACGCCCCGAACTGGCACTACCGCACCACTGGCCAGTGGCCATCGACCGCTTCGCTCGCAGCCCTTTCGTGCGCACCACTTTCGGTGAACGTTACCAACGCCTGCATGCCATCACTCGCGAAGGCGAGATGGACGACTACTACAGCCACGTACCAGCGCTCGACCACGCCTGGTATCTGCAGCCGCTTTAAGCCCCGCTGTCACTCGGCTGTTCATTGCTTTATTCCATTGGGTTCATGCCACTAGTTTTATGTCATTAGGCTTCAACCAAACCATCGATTCCTGGTATCTCGCTTCCGCGGGCGCCGCACCGGAACGCCCAGCGCTGGAGGGCAGCATGGAGTGCGACGTAGCGGTAGTAGGCGCAGGCCTTGCCGGCTGCTCCACCGCGCTGCATTTGGCGCAACGGGGTTACCGCGTGGTGGTGCTGGAAGGCTCCACCGTCGGCTATGGCGCCTCGGGCCGCAGCGGCGCGCAGATGTTGCCGGGGTTTGCCAGCGGCCAAAGCAAATTGGAGCCGGCTTTAGGTGCCAGCGGTGCGCGGGCAGCCTTCGACGTTACCGTGGAAGGCATGGCGCTGGCGCGCCAACTCATTCAAGACCACGCTATTGACTGCGACTACCGCACCGGTCAGGCCCATGTGGCCATCAAGCCACGGCAATTGACTGAACTACAGGGTTGGCAAGCAGAACTGCAAGCCTTGGGTTACCCGCATACCCGCCTGATGGACGGGGACGAAGTGCGCAGTCTGCTAGCTACCGAGCGCTATATCGGTGGGCTCTTTGATTCCAATGCCGCCCATCTTCACCCGCTAAAATACGTACGCGGACTCGCTGTGGCTGCCGAGCGCGCGGGCGCACAAATATTCGAACACACGCCAGTGCTGCGGTTGGAAGCTGCCCCTGCGGCGACGGGCCTGTCACGACTGCACACCGCTCGCGGCGTGGTTAGCGCGCGTTACGTGGCCTTGTGTGGCAATGCTTATTTGCAGGGTACGGCGCCGGCCATTCGCCCACGCATCATGCCGGTAGGCACCTACATCATTGCTACCGAACCACTGGACGAAGCAGTAGCCACTCAACTCATCCGCAACGACATGGCGGTGACGGACATCAACTTCGTGCTGGATTACTACCGCCGTTCGCCGGACCATCGCTTGCTGTTTGGTGGACGAGTGTCTTATTCCGGCTACGACCCGCTGGGCACAGCACGGGCCACACGTGCGCGCATGCTCGCGGTTTATCCGCAGTTAGCGGATGCGCGTATCGACCACGCCTGGGGCGGCTATGTGGACATCACCATGACGCGCGCGCCGGACTTCAATCGGCTCGCGCCCAATGTGTACTACGCGCAGGGATTTTCCGGGCACGGCATGGTGCTGGCGCCCATGGCCGGCAAATTGATGGCCGAAGCCATTGCGGGCCAAGCCGAACGCTTCGACCTGTTTGGCAAGCTGAAGCATCTCCCATTCCCCGGGGGCGCGCTGCTACGACGCCCGGCCCTGGTGCTGGCCATGCTGTGGTTCCGCCTGCGGGATTGGCTCTAGCCCACTTCTGTGGGAGCGAGCTTGCTCGCGACTGTCGGCAGCAAGCTGCCTCCCACAGGACAAAGGAAGTCGGCAGCAAGCTGCCTCCCACAACCAACCCAGTGCTTTGTGGGAGCGAGCTTGCTCGCGACGCTTAGCGACGCCGGATGAAGTAGCAGGCGTGGATGCGCGCGTTGCGCTCGAAATCCTTCGGCACGCTGCGCGCGCTCACGTCTTCCACTTCTAACCCACTCTCCGCCGCTAGCAGCGCGGGGTCGATGCGGAACTTCGTGGCGTTTGTGGAGAACACGAGCAAACCACCGGGCGCGAGCAAATCGGCGACGTCTTGCACCAGCGCCGCATGGTCGCGCTGCACATCCCAAGTACCTTGCATCCGCTTGCTATTGGAGAAGGTCGGCGGGTCCAAAAAGATGAGGTCCCAACCGCCCACACGCCCCGAAGCACGCGCCGCCCGTGCACCCATCGCCTCTTCCTGTACCCACTGCATACAGTCGGCGTGGATGAAAGCATGGGAGGGGCCATCGAGCCCGTTCAAGCGGAAGTTCTCGCGCGCCCAGTCCAGATAGGTATGCGACAGGTCCACGGTGGTGGTTTGCGCGCCAGCGGATGCGGCATAAACACTGGCCGCGCCGGTATACGCGAAGAGATTCAAGAAGCGCACCACGGGGCGCCGGCCAGGGTTCGCCACCAGCGCGGCGCGCTGTTCACGCACTTGGTCACGTAGCCACCCGCGTACCGGGCGATGGTCCAGAAACAACCCCGTGTCCAAGTAGTCGGTGAAGTTCACGGCAAACTTCAGGCCCGCTTCGGTCACGGCATGAAACTGCTGCTGCTCATCCAGTTTGGTGTACTGCGCATCGGGCCCTTGCGGGCGGCGCGTACGGAAATACAACTGCCGCTCACTCAAGCCCAGCACGCCAGGCAGTGACGCCAGCACTTCCCCGCGGCGTACCTTGGCGCGCGCCAGGTCGACCGTCTTCGGTGCTGCGTATTCCTGCACATAGGCCACGGGCGGCTCGGTGCCGTACCAGTCGATGGCGAAGGCGTATTCGGGCATATCGGCGTCATAGATGCGGTAGCACTCCACTCCTTCTCGCTTGGCCCAAGAACGGCGCTCGGCAAAGTTCTTGCGCAGGCGGTTGGCAAACATCTTCGCGCCGGGCTGCTCGGCAATGGCAGCATCCACCGGCGGCAGACGCCCGGGCTCGCGTTCGCGGTGGAAGTGTTCGGGCTGCACTTCGAAGCGCAACAAACGGCACTCGATGGGCCCGTTGAAAATGTTGTGGCTACGCCGCGCCTCGATACGCAAGGCTTTGCACAACTGCGGGTTGCCGGAGAACACGCCCGCCTTCCAGCCGACATAGCGTTCCCGCAGCACGGTGCCTAAGTCCGCGTAGAGCCCCTTCAGTTGTTCCACTTCCCCCAAGCGCTCGCCATAGGGAGGGTTCGTCAACAAAAGGCCCGTGGCATTGCGCGGGTTCATCAGTTGAGTCAGTTCGCCAGGCTGCAGGTCCACGAGGTCGGCCACACCAGCGCGCTGTGCGTTTTCACGCGCGGCCCGAATGGCTTGCCCATCACGGTCTCGCCCGAAGATTTTCCCGGCCACCAGCGAACTGCGTGCACGCTTCGCATCCGCTGCCGCCTTCAAGCTGTGCCAAAGCGCGGCATCGTGCCCCGCCCAACGCTCGAAACCAAACCGCGCGCGCAGCAGGCCGGGCGCGATATCGCCGGCAATGAGCGCCGCTTCTATGACGAGCGTGCCACTGCCACACAACGGGTCCATGAAATCGCCGCCCTCGGCGGCGATGGCCGGCCAACCCGCCCGCAGCAACAAGCCCGCAGCGAGGTTTTCTTTCATGGGTGCTGCCACGCCCCGGGCGCGATAACCGCGGCGATGCAAAGGCTCGCCAGCCAGGTCTAAGGCCACCGTCGCCACGTCTTTCGATAAACGAATATGCAGACGCAAGTCCGGCGCCACCGGGTCGATATCGGGGCGGCCACCCGTCTTCTCGCGAATCTGGTCGACCACCGCGTCCTTCGCCTTCAAGGTGATGAACTGCGTATGCGTGAGTTGCGAGGCGGTGGCCTTGGCATCAATGGCAAAGGTGGCACCGGGCGTAAACACGGTGGACCAGTCCACCGATTTCACACCGGCATAGAGTTCTTCTGGCGTGGCCGCCGGCACGCGCGCCAGCACTAGCAGCACACGGCTCGCAATACGCGATTCCAGACAAAGGCGATAAGCCGTCTCGAGCGTGGCCAGACAGCGCCCGCCGTAGGTACGCTCCTCGACCGCCTCTGCGCCGGCTTCGCGCAATTCGGCGAGCAGCAGGTCGCTGAAGCCACCGGGCGCAGTGACCATCAATTCATGGCGGGGAGTATCGGTCACAGGGGCTTCACAGTGTGCTTGGGGAGGGCCCGCACGAGCAGGCGATAGATATCGGGGTCGAACGGCGGCAAGGCAGCCTCGCGTAGCGCGTCCAATTGCTCGTCAGTGTACGCGCTTCCTAGATGCCGCCATTGGTCGAACACATGTAGTTCAGTTTCGCCGCGCCAGTTGCGCTCTGCCAGCGCCACACGCCCCGCATAGGGCCATGCTGGCAATTGCTGCGCCGACAAGGCCAACCGCGCACGTACCGTGTGCAACGCCAACGGCTCGCGCCCCACGCAAGCTCCCTTGCAGCGCCCCACCTGAAAACCGAAACAACTGCCACCGCCCTTGCCCGCCTTCTCGAGGCCCAGCGTTTGCAAGCACAGTTGTTTGCCACGCGCCAGCGCCTCCAGCGCCTTGCGGGCATCCGCGGCCGTCTTGTGCAAGCCGTAAGTGGCTTCGCCTTCCGGCGCGTCTTCGAGCACCACCACCTCGGCGCGGCCATTGGCCTCTTCGGGCAACACCACCGTCCACACATCGTCACTGCCACGCAGGCGACGGTTGTGTATTGGCTGCAGTTCTTTCACCAGCCGCGCTTCCAACAGCAAGGCCCCCAGTTCACCGGCCGTTTCCGTCCATTCCACACGGCGCACCTGACGCGTCAGCTTCATCTCTTTCGTATTCGCATGCTCGCGAGCGAAGTGTTCCAGCACGCGGTCACGCAGGCGCTTGCTCTTACCCACATAGAGCAGAGCGTCGTCTTCACCGTAGAAGCGGTAAACACCCGGGCCATCTGGCAAGTCATCGAGCAGGTCTGGCGGCAACTGTGGCGGCAGAGGCGCCAGCTTCAGCAGTTCTTCCAACACCGGCGCGAGTTCGTCGGGCGCGAAACGTTCGCGCACTTGCGCCAAAAACCCCACCAGTACTTCTGCATCGCCCAAGGCGCGGTGCCGTGCAGTACAAGTTAGGCCGTGCCGCGCGATGACGGCATCGAGGTTGTGCCGGTGCTCCCCGGGAAACAAGCGGCGCGACAACTTCACTGTACACAGCACCGGCACTTGCAAGCGCAGCCCCACCCGACGGAATTCGGCACGAAGAAAACCGTAGTCGAAACGGGCGTTGTGCGCTACGAACAAGCGCCCCTGCAGCCAAGCCATCACTTCATTGGCGATCTGCTCGAACGAAGGCGCATCCACCACCGCTTCATTGGTAATGCCGGTGAACGATTCGATGTGCGACGGAATGCGGCAACCCGGGTTGACCAGTGAACTGAAAGTCTCGGTGCGCCCATCCGGCGCAACAGCTACCAACCCCACCTCGATGATGCGGCTGTACAGCGCATTGCCGCCCGTGGTCTCCAGGTCGACGCAAACATAGCCTTGGTCAAGCATGGAAGTCGTCCTGGGAGAGGGAGCTTGCTCCCGACCCTTCTACGACGCTGCTTGCGCCCAAACCTTCTTTTGTAGGAGGGAGCTTGCTCCCGACCCAAGAGTCGCGAGCAAGCTCGCTCCTACACTGAAACTGGGGCAGCAAGCTGCCACCTAGCCCTGCACCGGCCGGGTGTGCCCATCCAGCGTGGTGAGCGCGGTATAGAGTTCCGGGCGGCGGTCGCGGTAGACACCCCAGTTGCGGCGGTAGTCCCGTGTGGCGTCGAGGTCGAAGGTGTGCACCAACACGCCTTCGCTTATGCGGTCCGCCACTTGCACCAGCGCCCCGGTGTGGTCCGCAATGAAACTGGAGCCGTAGAAGGTAATACCGTTCTGCTGACCGTCTTCACGACCGATGCGGTTGCTGGCGACCAACGGCACCATGTTGGCCGCAGCATGGCCCTGCATCGTTCGCGTCCAGTGGTCCTTGCTGTCGAGCGTCGGGTCTTGTGGCTCACTACCGATGGCAGTCGGGTACAGCAGCAGTTCGGCACCGTGCAAGGCCATGACGCGCGCCGGCTCCGGGAACCACTGGTCCCAGCACACCGCGGCGCCAATGCGCGCGAAGCGTGTGTCCCACACCTTGAAGCCGGTGTCACCGGGGGCGAAGTAGAACTTCTCGTGGTAACCCGGGCTCTCGGGAATGTGCGCTTTGCGGTAGTGCCCCAACACGGCACCACCGGCATCCACCATCACCAGCGTGTTGTAGAGGCTGTTGCCGTCGCGCTCGTAAACCGACACCGGCAGCACCACCTGCAACTCCGCTGCCAATCGGCGTAGCAAGGCCACGGCCGGGTTCTCCGCCAGCGGCACCGCCAGAGCGTGGTAGTCGTAGCGATGGTCTACGCAGAAATACGGCGTCTCGAACAGTTCCTGCACCAGAATGACCTGCGCACCCTGCGCGGCAGCAGCACGAACGACGCGTTCGGCAGCCGCCAGATTGGCAGCACGGTCCCAGGAACAGGCGAACTGTGTGGCGGCAACGGCAAGGTGACGGGGCATGGCAGGGGCCTCAGGAAAAACTGGCGCCATGGTAACGGCTAGGGGCCACTAACGGAAAACCGACGTGCCAAAAGCGTTGGCGACGTTGGCGGGTGCGCCCACATGCCAACCCACCTAGAACGTAGGCGGTGTGCTCGCCGAGATGATCTCGCACTCTTCGCGCCCCGGGTTCCGGAAGCGGTGCGGCACGGAACTGGAAAAGTAGTAAGCCTCGCCGGGTTGCAGCACGCGACTGCTGCCACCCACCGTCAGTTCCATGGTGCCGCGAACCACTACGCCGCCCTCCTCACCCTTGTGAGTGAGCATCTCCTCGCCGGTGTCCGCACCCGGGGCATAACACTCATGCAGGATGGACATGGCCCGGTTGGGCCGCCGCGCTGCCACGAGGCGCAGCGATACGTCATCGCTGCCGAGATTCGTCAGTTCGTCGCTACCGAAGAACACCTGCGGCGCCTGCGCCAAGTCCAGCGTGAAAAACTCGGACAGCGACATGGGGATGCCATCCAGCACCTTTTTCAAGGAACTGACCGAAGGGCTGACCCGGTTCTGCTCGATGAGCGAGATCATGCCGTTGGTCACCCCGGCGCGTTTGGCGAGTTCGCGTTGAGAAAGGCCGTACATCTGTCGGACTGCCCGCAAGTGCGCGCCCACATCAATGCTCATGGATTCATGCTCACGGCCGTTCCTCGCGCCAGAAAATTTTGAAGAAATCGTTGATGATTTTAAACACGGAGGGGCTTTTTTGTCAGAAAGTCGCACTCCGTGTCAATTTTTCTTATCATCCACTCCATAGCCTTCCCTTTCACCGGCCCCCCGCGCCTCGCTTTCCCAAGGACTCCGCCATGAGCGCCAATCCCATCGAACTTGCCAAGCAGCCTCTGTCCCGTCAGGACATGGAGGCGCTGTGGATGCCCTTCACCGCCAACCGCCAGTACAAGGCTGCCCCGCGTCTGCTGGCGAAGAGCAGCGGCATGCACTACTGGACCCAGGACGGCCGCGAAATTCTCGACGGCGTTGCGGGCCTGTGGTGCGTGAATGCCGGCCATGGCCGCAAGGAAATCAGCGAGGCCGTCGCCGCGCAAATCGCGGAAATGGACTACGCGCCGCCGTTCCAGATGGGCCACCCACTGGGCTTCCAGGCCGCCAACGCGCTGGTGAAACTGGCCCCGGAAGGCATGAACCACGCGTTCTTCGTGAACTCCGGCAGCGAGGCTGTGGACACGGCACTGAAGATTGCGCTGGCCTACCATCGCATCCGCGGTGAAGGTACGCGCACCCGCCTCATCGGTCGCGAGCGCGGCTACCACGGCGTGGGCTTCGGCGGCATTTCCGTCGGCGGCATGGTGAACAACCGCAAGTTCTACGGCGCGCAGCTGCCCGGCGTGGACCACCTCCCCCACACCTTCAATCTGTCGGAAGCCGCCTTCAGCCGTGGCCTGCCGAAGTGGGGCGCGCATCTGGCGGACGAACTCGACCGCCTCGTCGCCCTCCACGATGCTTCGAACATTGCTGCGGTCATCGTCGAGCCCATCGCCGGCAGCACTGGTGTGGTGTTGCCGCCTGAGGGCTATCTGAAGCGTCTGCGTGAGGCCTGCGACCGCCACGGCATCTTGCTCATTTTCGACGAAGTCATCACCGGCTTCGGTCGCACCGGCTCGCCGTTCGCTGCGCAGGAATTCGGCGTCACGCCGGACATCATCGTCTGTGCCAAGGGCCTTACGAACGGCGCGCTGCCCATGGGCGCGGTTATCGTGAAGCAGGGCATCTACGACGCCTTCATGCAGGGCCCGGAAGCTGCCATCGACCTGTTCCACGGCTACACCTACTCGGCGCACCCGGTAGCCTGTGCGGCCGCGCTCGCCACGCTGTACATCTACGAGCGTGACGGCCTGCTGACGCGCGCCAAGGAAATGGCCCAGTACTGGGAAGACGGCGCGCATTCACTGAAGGGCCTGCCGGCGGTCATCGACATTCGCAACTACGGCCTCATCTGCGGTATCGAGCTCGCCCCCATCCCGGGCAAGCCCACGGCGCGTGCCTACGACGCCTTCCTCAAGTGCTTCGCGAAGGGCCAACTGGTGCGCACCACCGGCGACATCATCGCCATGTCGCCGCCGCTCATCATCGAGAAGTCGCACATCGACCAGTTGTTCGGCACGCTGCGCGAAGTGCTGCAGACCGTGTAAGGCAACGCCGGCTCCGCTTCCCGCAGGGGAAGCGGCTAGGCGCTTTGTTGGCGCCTAATAAAAAAGGCGGAGGGTTGCCCCTCCGCCTTTTTTCGTTCAGTGCCCGGCCGGAGCCGGGCCGAGAACGGAGCCGAAACCCCGTTCGCTGAAGGTCAGTCCTTGGACCACGGGAACGTGGTGGCCAGCTGGAACAGGATGCGGTTTTCGTTGTTGAACACGCGGTCGTGGGTACGGGCAGCGGCATCCGTGCTGACCACCGAGTACTTCAACGAGGCAGTGACCGGACCAAACGCACGCGACACACCGAGGGTGTAGTCGTCGTATTCGCTGTTCACACCTTCCACGGCGTTCTTCCAGTAATCGCCACGCGAAAAGCCAACGTGCGCCGTGAGCGTGAAACCAGCCGGCAGCTCATGGGCGTAGGCAGCCTCGAGGTAGTAGGCGGAATCCCCGCTCTTGGCGTAGGTGTCGCTGTACCAGAGCTTGGTGCTCAGGCCCTTGTAGTTCAAGCCAACGTTGTACTCGGGGTAGTCGAAATCGCCGTCACCGTAGTAGGTGTAGTAAACGGCGTTGACCGTGAACGACAAATCGTCGTTGATGGCCTTCGTATAACCGGCATAGAGATCCACTTCGCGGTCTTCGCTCGCGTCCGGGCCATAGTCGATATTGGAGCCCCAGATACCACCGCTGAAGCCACTCTCCGTGACAAAGTCGAGCGACAACTGGATGGCGGGATCTTTGGCGGACTGCGAGATGCCACGGAAATCGTATTCGTTGGCAGCCGTGAGCGTGGCGGTGAGGTCCGAGGCAGCAGCCTGACCGGTAGCACCCAGCAGGGCGAACGCGACAGCGCCGGCAATGGCCGACTTACGAAGGGAAATCGACATGGAAAAACTCCTGCATAAAAGACTTGTGGATTAAATTGTAGCAAGAAGACCACGCCAACACCGCCTCTTCTCCTTAGAAACAGCGGAAAAATGGCGCCTTGTGGCAAAAAAGCATCAGGCGGCAGACGTTTTCAGCGCGGCACGGTAGCCGCTCGTTGGCTGGAAAGCGCAGACCGTCTGCGTTCCTGCTGTTTTGCAATGCATCCAGCGTGCCAACCCGTGGTTTTCGCGAAAAACCCGGCGAAACCGGCCA
>CALQLF020000043.1 GCA_943331345.2 Candidatus Planktophila lacus
ATCATTCGGGCACGGCAGAATTCAATGGTCGTTTATCTTTTTGAGGGCGCCATGACCCGTGAAGTCAGTATTTCCTCTATCCGGGAACTGGGAGTCACCCTCCGCCGGGTTCGGAAAGAATCGGGGCTGACACAACGGGATGCGGCAGCCCTGTGCAACGTGAGCCTGCCGTTTCTAAATGGGCTTGAGCGGGGCAAGGCGACGGCACAGATCGGCAAAGTGCTGATTGTTTGCCAGCGCTTCGGCATCAATGTCCGCTTGCGCTTGCCGATGGCGCCCGATAGTGGCGGCGACGCATGAGCCAGTTGCGCGTCCTGTCTGATGGCGTATGCATCGGTACCCTCGATGTCACCGAAGGCCGGTGGTCGTTTTCCTATGTACATGAATGGACGTTGCATCCTATCGCCCCCGGATTTCCGTTAACCGTCCGTGATTATCAGGATGCCGGCGAGCATCGGCCTGTGGAGTGGTTTTTCGAGAACCTGTTGCCGGAAGGACGGTTACGAGAGCTCATCGCCTTACGTGACCGGATAGATCCACGAGACAGTTGGGCCTTCCTCGTGCGTCACGGCCAGGACACAGCCGGTGCCTTGTCTCTCGTGCCCGTCAATCCCGAAAGCGATATTTCCGGCGAAGTGCTGGTGCCGCTTTCAGAGGAAGAACTGCAGGCGAAGATTAGGGAATCGCGGAAGCGCAATTTGCCATTGATGGCGTCTTGGGACGACATCCGTATGTCACTAGCCGGGGCTCAAGAGAAGCTTGGCTTGCGGATCGATCCTGATGGCGTGATGTTCCTGCCGGAGGGCACGGCGGCATCCACGCACATCGTGAAGCCCGAGAATGCCAGTGCGGATTTCCCGTTTTGCCCTGCCAACGAATTCTTTTGCATGCGTCTGGCGGATGAACTCAAGGTGCCCGTTCCGCAGGTGTCCTTGCGGCACTTGCCCGAACCGTTGTACATCATCGAACGCTTCGATCGTGTCAGGTCGAAACCTAGGAGTGGCAGGGAGGTTGCCCCCATCAAGCGGCTTCACCAGATCGATTTGTGTCAGGCGCTCGGCGTATCGCCGTCACGGAAATACGAAAGCGAAGGTGGACTGGGTCTGCATCACCTGTTCGAGGTGCTACAGGGTCCATTCATCGATCGGCCTGCAGTTGCCGTGAATACAGTCATCCAGTGGGTGGCGTTCAATTATCTGATTGGCAACCTTGACGCCCATGCAAAGAACATCGCTTTCCTGCTGCGTGGGCAGAAGGCTGCGGTGGCCCCCTTCTACGACATGCTGTGTGTGGAGGCCTATTTGCCGCGTGCCACCATGTCGATGAGTATTGCTGGCGAGAACAAACCCGGTTGGGTGGGAGGCACCCATTGGGATGCTTTGGCCTGCGAGGCGAGAGTGGCGCCGCGTTTGGTCCGTGGAGTCTTGTCGCGCATGAATGCTGCCCTGCCCGGTGCTGTTTCCAAGGTCATCGGCGATGAGCGTTTGCAACCTGTCGAGTCGGATTTCATCCGCACAAAAATCCTGCCGGTGATTGCCGAGCGCCAAGAGTTTCTGGTCGATGCATTGAAATCCCGTCAGTCACCTCTTTCCGATCTCATCAATTCACGGGAGCTTTCCGCTGAAGTGGTTGACAGGCTGAGGCGTCCTGCCGCTTTTGAGTAGCAGCATGGATTAGCACCCGACCATAGCCGAAGTCGCCCCATCCCATGCCGGGAGGCACCGGCTCCGACGGCCCCGTTTGGTTACGGTTTCTCCGCCAGCAGCTTGTCGATGAAAGCGCTGAACTCGTTCTGGAACTGGGTGTACTTTTCGCCGGTGGCCGGGCCGTTGAACCCGGTGTGAATCTTGCGTACGCGGCCTTGGCGGTCGATGACAAGCGTCGTCGGGAAGGCGTAGACGCGGTCCAGCTGGGGCATCTTGGTGCCCGCGTCGTCTTTGTCGCTGGTGCCAGCAATCAGCAACGGGTAGCTCATGCCGAACTCGCTCTGGAAGCGCTTTACGGCTTGCACGGCTTGGGGCATGTCGCCGAAGTGTTCGAACATCAGCATTACCGCCGCCACGCCCTTGTCTTCGCGTGCCTTCACGAACGGCACCATGAAGGTGGTTTCGTCATGACAGTTGGGGCACCAGCTGCCGCCCAGCATCACTATCACTACTTGGTCGTTGAAGCGCTTGTCCGAAAGGGACACGGGCTTGCCTTCCAAGTCCGGGAAGGTGAAATCAAAACGCGCCCCGGGGTTGCGTAAGTGCGTCAGCATGCTGGCGTCAGGAAGGGCGGCGTTCGCATCGCGGCGGGCCTGCACTGCATCCATGCTCCAGTTGCCGTAGAACACGTGCCCACTCAGTTCTTTCTGTTTTGCTGTCAGCTTCAGCTTGTAAAGAAACGCCGTGCCACCGTCGAAGCGCGACAGCAGCACTTCATCACCGCGCACTTCGCCAGCCAAAAAGCGGTGGTCGCCGGTGGGGGTCAGCACGGTGCCGGTCACTAGCGCACCGGCTTGCTGGAGTTCTGCCACGCCAGCGCTCGGCTTGCCTTGGTCGTCGGTGAACACCACGGACCAGCGACCCGCAACCTCCGCGGGTTTGGCGTCTGCTTGCGCGAAGAAGCGGTGGGTTTCGCCGCGCTCACCTCGCAGCGCCAGCGTCTTCCATTCCCCATGCTTGCGCAGAATTTTCACGGTGCCGGTTAGCACGCCGTCCTTTTCCTGCATCGTCAGCGTGTTTTCGTAGCCGGGCATCTCTGCGGTCAGCGTGCCGTCTGCAATCTTCACTTCGGGCACGCGCACGCGCTCGGGGCCGTTCGTCAGGAACAGCACGGGGTGCGTGTGCTCGCCGTCCGCCCCTTGCATCTTTTCCTCGCCGATCTCCAGCCCGAACGGCAGTTCCCCGCCGGGGGTTTCCAGCGTGGCGCGGAATACACCGGGCGACAGCGGAGCAGGGGCCTTGGGCCCGCAGGCCGCAAGGCCCAGAGCGAGCGCAGCAACAACTCCGAACCCGAAACCCAAACGCGAAAAGCTACGACGCATGGCTATCAATACTCCGGCAGCTTCACGTCCGCGAACAGCTTCTCCGTCTCTTCGCGGGTGCTGGTACGGATGGCCTCATTCACCGCGCGTTTTGTTAGGTGCGGTGCCAAGCGGTGCAGGAACTCGTACATGTAGCCGCGCATCAGGCGGCCACGACGGAAGCCCACCCAAGTAATGTGCGGGCGGAACAAGTGCGAAGCGTCCAGCGACACGAGATCAATGTCGTCCTTCACGTCCACCGCCTGGCTGGCCACGATGCCCACGCCGAGCCCGAGGCGCACATAGGTCTTGATGACGTCCGCGTCGCTCGCGGTCAGCGACACGTTCAGCTTCAGGCCCTGCGCTTCGAACAAAGCCGGCAAAGAACTGCGGCCGCGGAAGCTGAAGGTGTAGGTGACGATGGGGTACTGCGCTATCGCCTTCAGCGTCAGCGTTTTCAGGCTGGCCAGTGGGTGGTCCCGCGGCACCACAATACGGCGGTGCCAGCGGTACACGGGCAGCAACACCATGTTTGGGAACTGTTCTTCGCCGCCCGTGGCAATGGCGAAGTCGACACGGTCCGCCGCGGCCATGTCCGCTATCTGTTCGGTGGTGCCTTGGTGCAGGTGCAGGTCCACTTCGGGGTAGGTCTTGCGGAACTGGGCCACCACGGGGGGCAGCACATAGCGCGCTTGGGTGTGGGTGGTGCCTATGCTCAGCGATCCGCTCTTTTCGTCGAGGTGTTCAGCGGACAGGCGGCGGATGTTCTGCACTTCTTCAAGGATGCGCAGGGTGCGGTCCACCACTTCCTGGCCGGCCGGCGTGAGGCCGGAAAGGTTGCGGCCGTCGCGTTCGAACAGCGGAAAACCCAGCTCGTCTTCCAGCAGTTTCAGTTGCTTGGAAACGCCCGGCTGCGAGGTGTGCAGCTTCTTGGCGGCTGCCGTAATGTTCAGGCCGTTCTGCACGGTGGCGGCCAAGTAGCGGAGTTGGTGGAGTTTCATGCCGCCCAGTATAAGCGGCGGCGGCGTCCCGCTGCCTTCCCGGACGGTTGGTCTACCTCGGCCCAAAATAATGCTGGCATTCGCCGTTTAGGTGGTATAAAAAACAGGCCTGACTGTTTTTTAATTCGACGTAACCCGTTCGGGTTGGTCGAGCAGCGACGACACAACAACAGCGATTGGGGTGGGCATTCAGCCGCCCAGGGGCACGAACATGGCTGATCTGCGTCAGGACCGTATTCGCGAGCAACTCGCCCGGGAAAACTGGGACGCCATCGTCCTTACGAACACCCACGACGTGGTCTACGCCACGGGGTACAGCTCCATCATGGAGTACTGGACCCTGCAGGAGCCCATCTGCGCGGCCATCGTCGCGCGGGACCCGTCCATTCCGGTCATTCTCGTGCTGCCCGAGGCCAACGTCGGCCTCCTCGCCGTGTCGGCCGCCTCCGGTGAACCGGACCGTGCTCAGGAGCTCCGGCTGACGGAGTTGCTTACCTTCTGCGTGATGGCCCGCGCGAAAGACCCTTATGCCAAGGCCACCCCCTTGGCCGACCGCGCTATGGAAATCTTCGGCACGCGGGTTCGGGGCACTACCCGCAACAATGTGGTCGAGGGCATCACGGATGCTCTGGCGGACCATGGTCTGGCGGGCAAGCGCGTGGCCTTCGACGAACTGCGCGTCTGGAACTGGGTTCGTCAGGACACGCGTTTCAACAGCTACCAGCCGCTGGATGGCGTCGATGCCATGGTGCGCGCGCGCAGCATTAAGACGCCGGTGGAACTGGCCGCCGTCCGTGCCGGCGGACCGAAGGCTGACGCTGCCATCGCCTTCGCCGCTTCCCGGCTGCAGCCGGGTGTGAGCTGGACAGACCTTACGCTCTCCGTCGCCGGCTACATGGCCAGCATCGGCATTACGCCGGTGGATGAGGGAAGCATGCTCTTCGGCGGTGCTTTCGAGGGCGAGTTCATTCCTGAACTTTTCCGCACGCGGCACGACCAGTCGTTCAGCGCCGGCCAGATTGTCATTCTCGAGACGCTCGGCAAGACGGGCGGCTTCTGGATCGACATCAACCGCACTGCCGTCATTGGCAAGCCCACAGACGAGTACCAAGCGCTACACGACGCGGTGCGCGACGGTTACCTGGAGCTGATGGCTCAGCTCAAGCCTGGTGTCGGCACGGGCTTCTTGCTTGAGGCCGGGCATGACGTGATGCGTAGGGCGGGGGTTGCGGCGCCGGAGAAGCTGCTGGTGCTCGCACACGGCATTGGCATGATGCCGGTGGAGATGCCACTGAACGGACCGCACATGGGCACGGTGGGTGCCGCCGGCTTCACGCTGGAAGAAAACATGGTCATCTCGGTGGACTGCCTCTACTTCGGTTCGAAGATCGGGCCGTGCCACATGGAAAACGTATTTATCGTCGGTAAGGACGGCTGCGAGCCGGTCTACCGGACACCGCTGGAGTTGATGGGCCCGCGTTGAGCGTGGCCGGCAGACTCTCCGGGCGAAGCCCCGGCGAGCTGTAGTAGTTAAGTCGTCCGAGGGGGAATTTGGATGAGTTACGACCCGATCATGCTGCTCGACGCCTATCGGCGTATGCGGGCAATCCGCGAATTCGAAGAGACGATGCGCCGTGAAGTGCAAGCCGGCACCGTGCCCGGCTTCGTCCACTTGTATTGCGGTGAGGAAGCTATCGCCGTAGGTGCTTGCATGCACCTAGCGGACACTGACTACATCGGCAGTACGCACCGCGGGCATGGCCATTGCATCGCCAAGGGCTGCGATTTCGAGGGGCTGCTGCTCGAGATTTATTGCAAGCAGGGCGGTCTTTGCAACGGCAAGGGCGGCTCCATGCACATGGCAGACCTGCGCAAGGGCATGCTGGGTGCGAACGCCATCGTGGGCGGTGCGCCGCCCATCGCCATCGGTGCGGCCTTGTCCGCGCAGGTGCTGGGGAACAAGGGCGTTGCTCTGGCGTTTATCGGCGACGGCGCTTCGAACCAGGGCACCGTGTTCGAAAGCATGAACATGGCTTCGTGCCTGAAGCTGCCGATGATTTTCATGTACGAGAACAACGGCTATGCCGAATTCTCCGGCGTGAAGTGGCACATGGGCAGTGCAGACATCACGAGCCGTGCTGCCGGCTTCGGTATGTCTTCGGTGAAGGTGGACGGGACCGACTTCTTCGCGGTCTACGACGCCATGAGTGCTGCGGTAGCCCGTGCGCGTAATGGCGAGGGCCCGAGCTCCATCGAAGCGGTTGCCATGCGTTGGTATGGCCACTTCGAGGGCGACATGCAGAAGTACCGCAAGTCCGGCGAAGTGGACGAACTGCGTCGTACCTCCGACCCCCTCGTGAAGTTCGAGGCTAGAGCTACCGCCGAATTCGGTATCGATGCCGATGAGTTGCGGGAGATTGACGAGGAACTCCGGGAGATGATCGAGGACGCTCTGGCTATCGCCAAGGCTGCCCCGAAGCCGACCCCCGATGCCCTCTACACCGACGTCTACGCGAGCTACTGACATGCCAGTCAAGAACATACGTGATGCAATCAACGAAACCCTGAAGCTGGAGATGCGCCGCGATGACCGCGTGGTCGTTATCGGCGAGGACGTGGTAGGCGGCCTCGGTGGCAGCAGTGGTGTCGAGGAAGCCGCCGGCGGCACCTTCGGCATCACCACTGGTCTTGCCGCGGAGTTTGGTCGCCGCCGTGTCATCGACACGCCGATCACCGAATCCGCCATCATCGGCATGGCCGGCGGTGCAGCCCTCACGGGCTTGCGGCCGGTGGCCGAACTGATGTTCATCGACTTCATCGGCGTTTGCTTCGACCAGATCCTCAACCAGATCGCCAAGTTCCGGTACATGTTCGGTGGTCGCGCCGATGTGCCGGTGGTCATCCGCACCATGATCGGCGCGGGCGCCGGCACGGGGCCGCAGCACTCGCAGGCGCTCTACAACATGCTGATGCATGTGCCGGGCATCAAGGTGGTGTTGCCCTCGAACGCCTATGACGCAAAGGGCCTGCTGGCCACCGCCATTCGCGACAACGACCCGGTGGTGTTCTGCGAGCACAAGTGCATGTACCTCGAGACCTGCGAGGTGCCCGAGGAGAGCTACACCATTCCGTTTGGCGTTGCGAAGGTAACGCGCGAAGGTACCGACGTGACCATCGTCGCCCTTTCCCGCATGGTGATGCTGGCGAACCAGGTGGCGGACAAGCTGAAGAGCGAGGGGATCTCGGTGGAAGTCATCGACCCGCGGACCATCTCGCCGCTGGATACGGACGCCATTCTGGCCAGCGTGCGCAAGACCGGTCGACTGGTCGCTGTCGACGAATGCAACCCGTACTGCAGCGTGGCTTCCGAAATCACTAGTTTGGTTGCCTGCGAGGCCATCGGCAGTCTCAAGTCGGCACCTGTGAAAGTGACCTCGCCGCACACGCCGGTGCCGGCCGCGCCGAACCTTGAACAGCTGTACGCACCGGATGCCGCTGCCATCGAGGCGGCTGTCCGTCGGGTGTTAGGGTGAGCATCGCGCAGGGGACGGGCTACGCCTGCAATATGCGGGTGAAGGTGCTGCCCGAACGGCGCGATGAATTCGTTGGGTTGGTACAGCAGCTGCGTGTCGATGTGGCACGCGAGCTGTCGTCCGTGGTGTTCTATGAATTCCTCGCCACGGCCAACCCGCTCGAGTTCGTGTTCATGCTCGGCTTCGCGGACGAGACGGCTTACCAACAATATGCGGATGCCCCGTTCCATTTGGCGATGGCGCCACTGGGCTGGGCTTGTCTCGACGGCGAGCCAACCATCGAGTTCCTGCGTCCGGCAACTACGTAAAGAGACACATGATGCGCAAGAGTCCATTCGTTAGTCGCTTGGCGTGGTTTCTCTTGGCGCTGGGTCTCGCGGGGCTGGCCGCTCCGGCCGGCGCCGCGGATGCTGGCTGGTCGCACTACGGTGGCGACCAAGCAGGACGCCGGTACTCAGCAGCGACGGAGATTACGCCGCAGAACGTTGGTAGCCTCGCCGTGGCGTGGCGTTACTCCACGGGTGAACTCAAGCGACGGGGCCCTGCCCTCATCTCCAACAGTTCCACGGAAACAACGCCCGTGCTTGTTGAAGGCAACCTCGTCTTCTGCACGCCGTTCAATCGTGTCGTAGCGCTCGACCCGGCAACGGGTCGCGAGAAATGGGTGAACGACCCGCAAGTGGACCTCGGGCACCCCATTCCCTACCACTACAACTGTCGCGGCGTAACGCCTTGGAAGGACCCGCAGGCGGCAGCAGATGCCACGTGCGCTGTGCGCATCTTTACCGGAACCAACGACTCGCGCGTCGTTGCTCTCGATGCACGCACTGGGCGGCGTTGCCCCGGCTTCGGCTTGAACGGCGAGGTGCGGGTTCCCCGTGAAACACCGGCTAAATTCCCCGGCGAAATCAAGATCAGTTCGGCGCCACTCGTGGCGGGCGGTGTGGTCGTGGTCGGGTCGTTCGTCATGGACAACCTGCGAGTGGATGCGCCGCGCGGCACGCTGAATGCCTTTGATGCGCGAACGGGCGTGTTGCGCTGGCAGTGGGACCCCATTCCGCGGAACCCTACGGACCCAGCGGCGGCCACTTGGCAGGGCAACAGTGCACAGGTGACTGGTGCAGCGAATGTCTGGTCCACGATGGTGGCGGACGAAGCCCGCGGCCTGCTGTACGCACCCGTGGGCTCCGCATCGCCGGACTTCTGGGGTGGCGAGCGCAAGGGAATGAATCTCTACTCCAGTTCTGTCGTCGCTCTGGAGTTGGCCACCGGCAAGCTGCGCTGGCACTTTCAGGTGGTGCACCACGATATCTTCGACTACGAGGCCGCTTCGCCGCCGATGCTGGTGGACTTGCCGCTGCCCGGTGGTGGCACGCGGCCGCTGGTGGTGCAGAACACCAAGATGGGGTTCTCGTGGATTTTGGACCGCGAGACTGGCAAGCCTGTGTTCGGTGCCGTGGAAACGCCGGTTCCTACTCGCGCCATGCCAGGCGAATGGGTCTCACCGACGCAGCCGTTTCCAGTGAAGCCGGCCCCACTCGTGCGGACGAGCGTCACGCCGGATGATGCTTGGGGCTTCACGTTCTGGGACCGGGCCAAGTGCCGCGAGCTTATCTCCAGCATGCGTAGCGAAGGCATCTTCACGCCAGCCAGCCTCAAGCCCGGCACTATCCTTTCGCCGGGCAATGCGGGTGGCATGAACTGGGGTGGCCCGGCCTACGACCCGGCGCGTAAGTGGATGATCGTCAACGTGAACAACGTGGCGCAAGTGGTCCGTCTGCTGCCGCGCGCTGAAATCGGCAACATCGAGGGCATCTCGCTGGCCAGCGGCCGCGACATTGCTGCGCAGGCAGGTACGCCCTATGGCACCAACCGCGACTGGCTTGTCTCGCCATTGGGCGCGCCTTGCACGCCGCCGCCGTGGGGGGAACTGGTCGCTGTGTCGCTCGAGGATGGCAGCGTGAAGTGGCGGGTGCCGCTCGGTTCCATTGAGGACAAGCTGCCGGTTCACTTCGAGTGGAATCTGGGCACTCCGAACCTCGGCGGCCCGGTCGTCACGGCGGGTGGCGTGGTGTTCATCGCAGCGACGATGGATAACGTCATCCGTGCCTTCGACGTGCGCAATGGCAAGATGTTGTGGCGCTCCAAGTTGCCCGCGGGTGGCCAGGCCACGCCGATGACGTACACCGTCAACGGAAGGCAGTTTCTGGTGATGGTCACTGGCAACCACATGTGGTTCGGTTCGCCGGCGGGCGACGAAGTGGTTGCTTACGCGCTTCCGCAGAAGGCGCATTGAGGCGGCTGCGCTAAGGGCCGCCCCGAAAACCTCACCACGGTTCCGGCGAACGCTTTAGCGTCGCCGGAGCGTGATGGGCAACTGCACGAGATTGCGTCCGAAGAAGCTCGGCGTGTACGCGGGGGCCGCAGCCCCCGGTGCCATGGCGAAGCCCTCATAGCGTGCGAACAGCGCCTTGAAGGCACTGGCAATCTCTTGCCGTGCCAGCGCCGCACCGATGCAGTGATGCCGCCCAATGCCTAAGGCCAGATGCTTGCCAGGCTGGCTGCGATGCAGGTCGATGCGTTCCGCCACGGGGAACTGTTCCTCGTCGCGGTTGGCCGCACCGAACCGCAGGCTGAGTAGAGTGCCTTCCTTCAACGCTACGCCGGCAAGTACGGTGTCGGCGTTCACGCGGCGGAACATGCCTTGCGCCGGCGACTCGAGCCGCAGGATTTCCTCGACGAGGTTGCGCATCAAACCCGGGTTGGCGCGAATCTCTTCGATGGGGGCGGGGTCCTCAATCAAGAGCTTCATGCCGGAAGTGATGGCCGCTGTAGTGGTCTCGTTGCCTGAGGCCAGCAAGTCGATCATCACAATCGTCAGTTGCTCTTCGAGGCCGAAGCCATCGGGCCCTTCGCTGGCCCGCACCACGGCGGTGAGTAGGTCATCACGCGGGTGTTCGCGTCGCTCTTCCAGCAATGCCTTGAAGTAGTGCTGCATCTCCACCACCAAGCGCGCGCATTCCAGTTCGCGCTCCGGCGACACCATCATGCTGAACGGCTCGACGATGGCGTCTGACCACGCCTTGAAGCGCGTTAGGTCGCCATCGGGCACGCCGAGCAATTCGGCGATGACCATCATCGGCAAGGGGTGGGAGAACGCATGCACGAACTCCACTTCACCTTCCGCTGGCAGGTCGTCCAGCAACCGGTTCGCGATGCGGTCGATGAGTGGCGTGAGTTCGCGAACGCGCTGCACGGTGAACAGCGGTTCGAGGAAATCGCGGACGCGTGTATGCGAGGGTGGGTCGGATGTTGAACAAGAAGCCCGCGGTAACCAGCCTTCCTTCAGGTAGACGTCTATTACCGCCTGCGGTACCCCGCCGGGCCGCAGGGCCATCGGGTTAACGCCGCTACCAAACAAGTCCGGTTGCCGGATGACCTCGCGACAGACATCGAAGGCGGTGATGAGATGAATGCCCGTGCCCGGCATTTCGTAGACCGGTGCCTCGCGGCGCAGTCGTGCATAGGCCGCATAAGGGCACTGCTGGATGGCAGGATCGAGCAGGTTGGTTCCCGCAATTTCCCTAGCTGACATGAGTGCGTCTCCTATTTGCCATCAACGGTGAACGCCAGCAGCACATTGCCTGGCATGCGTCCGCCGAACAGATAGCCGGAATTCACCAGGACGTTGCCATCGCCCACCATGGCTCCAGCGGATTCGATGGAGCCACCGTGCGCCCGTTCGCCGGAAACCGTGACGTATTCAATCGCGGTGTCGAAGCTCCAGAGGAGTCGGCCGGTCACGTCATAGGCCCGCAGGTAACCGTCGAAACCCGGCGCAAATACCGCGCCTTCTATGGCGGTTGCCGGCGCTGAATAGCCTGGGTCGCAGGCGGGTTTCTGGTCAGCGCGGCAAACCAGTGGGGCGGGAGCGAACCACTTCACCTGACCGTTGGTTGGGTCGATGGCGAAGAGCCCGGGTTTAGCTTCGCCCTTCTCGGTGCCAAGGAACACGGTGTCGGCGTTTGGCGCGTAGAGGGTGTTGGCGTCGGCTGCCATGCCCCAGTGCACGCCGCCGGCATAGCCGCCGCGGCCTTCCTTCACGCGCCAACGCAGTGCGCCGGTCTCCGGGTCCAGCGCGAAGACATGGGCAGATTTCTGGCCCACCAGCAGGAGGTCCTTGCCGTCTGGCAGGCGCTGCAGAATAGGCGAGGCCCCGATATCGAGGTCGGGGCCGTTCTCTATGGGGCAGTTGGGCCCGCCACCGATGAAGCAAGCCAGGTTCCAGGCATCCCCGGAGAGGGACTGGTAGTGCCACAAGAGTTTGCCGCTATCGAGGTCGATGGCCAGCACGGAGTCGCTGGTGCCAGCGGCCGGAGAGGTGTAGGCCTCGCCAGTGCCGACATAGAGGCGGCGGCGTTTCAGGTCGATGGTGGGGCTGTTCCACACCGGGGCACCGGCGGGGGCAATCACCGCCGCTCCCGCCTTGTTGTGCTCGCCGGTGGGCTTGGGCGCTTCAGGAATGGAGTAGGTAATCCACAGTCGCTGGCCGGTGGTTGCATCCAGCGCGGCTACGCCACCGCGGAAGCTGCAGCACTCGTAGGCCGGGTCGGCGGCGGCGGCCCATTCGTTCGAGGACATGGGTACATAGAGCCGTCCTTCGGCCATGCGCGGCGAGCCCGTGATGGTCAGGCGCGGGTGCGTATCCACGCGCACCTTCCACAGCAGATGGCCAGTGAAGGCCTCGAGTGCATAGGCGTTGCCATCGAGGTCGCCGAACCACACGCGCGGCTTGGCTTGCGTGTCACCGGCGCGCCAGGTCTCTACGACGGGACTGGCGCGTACTTCGTTGTCTGCCTTGAACGACCAGCGGACACAACCCGTGGCCAAGTCCAGCGCGTACACGGTGCCGTCTTGGCTGCCAACGAAAGCGGCGCCGCCAGCGAGGGTGGGTTGCGACCGGGCACGCGTGGCGCCCGGGAAGGCGAAGGCCCATTTGAGCTTGAGCCGCGGAATGTCCGCAGCGGCTAAGCCGGCGACCGCCGGCGGCACGAACCGGGTGTTGCTGGCATCGACGCCCCAACCGGTGGTCTGCGCCGGACGGGCGATGTCGAAGCCATTGCCGGCAGGGCAGGCCTTGGGTGGCGTACCGGCGGAGTTGCCCAGTGCACGACCGCCGAGGAATTCCGCCAGCCGCCGCTTGTCTTGGTCCGAAATGCCCTGCGCCATGGGTGTCATGACGCCGCCCATCAGGGCGCGCAGGACGGTCTCGGGGCCGAGCATCTGGAACTTGAGAGAGTGTGGCGCCCGCGCAACACCGCCTTCATGGCAAGCCGCACAGCGGGCCTTGTAGAGGTCGGCGGCGGGCATCTCGGGAGGTGCCGCCGCGGGTGTTGCCGCGAGCGTCGCCTCGACTGGAAGCCCTAGGGACAGCAGCAGGAGCAGGCTACCGCTTGCACTGAAAAAACGCTGGAAAACCCGGTATTTCATGCGATTCAGCCCCCTCGTCGTGCCGCTCCGGGGACTGGTTCCGGGAGCGGATTTATCGTGCTTTGATGGTTTTTACCACGACCGCTTGGGCCGTTGGAAAAAAAAATCAGTCAGGATTGCTTTTTTTATATGGAGTGGCTTAGAGTCGACCGCGTGGTAGGGAAAACTCCCTGCCTGGCGATCCTCATGCGGGCTCAGACCTGTACTGGGGACTTAAGTCATCTTTGAGGGGGTCTCATGTCGAAAACGTACCGTTTACCGGTCGGCACCGCTATTGCGGCAGCCGTCTCCTTGATTCTCGCCGGTGCAGCCCATGCGCAGGCACCTGCCGCCACGGAAGAGGCCGGAAAGCTCGAAGAAGTGATCGTGACGGGTACCAAGCGAGCCGAATCCTCGCAGGATGTGCCCATTGCCATTTCCGCCATCAGTGCCGCCGAACTCGGCCGCACGCAGATCAATGACGTCCGCGCCCTCGGCGCCGTCGCTCCCGGACTGGTGCTGTCCGCTCCCGCGGGCTTCAACGCCACCGGCGGCGGCATGCGCGGTACCGGCACCAACATCATCCTCGTGACGCAGGACGCACCCGTCAGCTTCCTGGTGGACGAATTCGCCCTTAGCCACGTCACCTCGCAGTTCGTTTCGCTGTTCGACCTGCAGCAGGTCGAGGTGTATCGCGGTCCGCAGGGCACCCTGTTCGGCAAGAACACCACGGGCGGCGTCATTTCGCTCACCTCCAAGAAGCCGGTGCTCGGCGAGTATTCTGCGGATGCCCAAGTCGGTGTCGGCCAGTACGAGAACGGCGCCAGCTTCAACTCGGTGAAGGTCTCGTTGAACCTGCCACTGGGTGAAACCCTCGCCCTGCGTATCGCTGCCATCTCCGACAAGGACGATGGCTACTATACGGACGACAAGAAAACGGCGACCTTCCCGAACAACGTTCCGTTGTGGGGCCTGTTCGGCATTCCTGCTGGGTCGCGTCCGCCATCGGAAGTGGACACGACAGTAACGGGTACCGGCGGTCATCTCGGTGGCAAGGATGTGCTTGCGGCCAAAGCGAAGCTGCTGTGGCAGCCGAATGACAGCTACAGCGCCTACGGCATCGTGGAACTGGTGCGTGACCGTTCCGATTCGCCTCCGGGCGTGAACGAGAGCACCTCCAGCGACCTGCTGACGCTGCTCGGGTTCCCGGGCATCCAACTCGCCGGCCAGAAGAACGTGTTCAGCACGCTCATCTCGCACAACGAAGACATTGGGATGGACAAGGGCCATCGCGTTGATACCACCGGCGTGTATCTCACCCAGACACTCGACGTTGGGGTCGGTGAAGTCAAGTCCATCACCGGTTACCGCGAAGAGCAGCAGCGTCTGCCGAGCACCTACACGGGCGAGGCGTTCCAGACCCTGTTCGACTCGACTCGCAACACGGAGCGCTACACGTTCCAGCAGGAACTGCGCTTTGCCTCGAAGCTGGACGGTCCGTTCAACTTCGTCGCCGGCGGCAATTTCTACAAGGATGCGTTCAACTTCCGTGCGTTCTTCTCGGTAGGCTTGGTCTCGCTGCTGCCCGCCCTCAACGCGACGACGGGCTCCTTCCTGCGCCCTGATGGCCGGGTGAACCTCGATACGCGTTCGCTGTTCGACTACCAGCTGCAGTACACGGAGCAAGACCGTACCGAGCACGCGTTCTTCTGGGACGGCACCTACAAGGTGAACGACCAGTGGTCGCTCAGCGCTGGTATCCGTTTCAGCAAGGACAAGAAGTCGTTCATCCGTGCGGTGGACGGCGGCGGTCTGTGCAACCAGTACTCCGAGGCGCAAGACAAAATCACCGTCAATGGTGTATGCCGCGACGTGCGTTCGCAGAACATCAGCCGTGCCGGCCTGACGCCGCGCCAGTGGAACGGCCGTGACGTCCCCTTGCCCCCGAGTTCTTTCGGCACGTACTTGGATACGGAAAACAACTGGAGCAAGTCCACGTACCGCCTCGTCCTCGACTACAAGCCCGTCGATGGGCAGATGCTGTACTTGAGCTACGCCACGGGCTTCCTGTCCGGCGGCTTCGCGGAAACCTGCGCCACTGTGTCGCGCTGTGCCTATGACCCGGAGACGAACAAGAACCTCGAACTGGGTTACAAGGCGGACCTGCTCGACAACACGCTGCGAGTAAACCTCTCTGCTTACATCACCAAGTACGACAATTTGCAGCGTGCAGTGGTGGCGGCTTACCGCTCGGCGGACGGCTCCAGCCAGCAGGAGACCGTGACGGTGAACACGGGTTCTTCGAAGGCTAAGGGCTTCGACGCTGAGGTCACCTGGATAGCTTCCGACCGCCTGCGGGTCGGCGCTTCGCTGAACTGGTTGGACCACAACTACACCAGCGGCATCCTGCCGGACCTGCGTGGCACCAACGCCCCGGTGTCGTTGTTGCCGTACACGGTGCCGTTCTCGCCGAAGACGAAGGTGGGTGTGAATGCCGGATACGACATCCCGATGTCGAACGGCGCGCGCATTTCCTTGGCTGGCGACGTGAACTACCAGTCGGAGTCCGAGACGGACGTGTTCAACGGGACGAACACCCAGATGCAGAAGCGGACGCTCGTCAACGCATCTGCCACCTGGCATGAGGCTCAGGGTCGTTACTCCATCGGCTTGTATGGTGCGAATCTCACCAACGAGATTTACCGTATGGCCGCGCTGCCGGTGGCTGGCTTGTGGAACTTCACCAACTACGGTGCCCCGCGTTCCTACGGCGTGAACTTCAACGTGAAGTTCGGCGAGTAAGGCGGCGCCTCGCCGGCCCCTGAGGGCCGGACGGCGGGCGCGGGCCGCTTCGGCGGCTTGGCGCAACTCTTGGGGGGCTAGCTGTGAGGCTGGCCCCCTTTTTATTGTGGTGTGCAGTCCGTTACAGTCGTGGCCTGCTTACGGAGTTGTGCCATGAACCGAATTAAGCGATTCCTGCTCGTAATGCTGGCCTGCTGGCCTGTGTTGTCGTTGGCCACGCCCGCCGCGGACCTGCGCCAGTTGTTCGCCGACGAGCGAGCGGCTAGCTGGGTAGCGGACCCGCTGTCCGCGAGCGCTGACGGCCAGCACCAGTTTGACGACCGCATGCCGGATATCTCGCCGGCGGCGCAAGACCGAGCTACCGCGCAGGACCGCGAGTTCCTGGCGCGCCTTGCGCGTATCGACCGCAGTGCGCTCAGCCCACAGGACCAAGTGAGTGCCGGGCTGTTCGAGTTCATGGTGGACCAACGCGTACGGCTTGCGGCGCATCGCGAGTGGCGGGTTCCGTTGTCCAGCGAGGGCGGTCTGCCGGCCAGCCTGCTCTACATGCATGAGTCTGCGCAGCTACGCACCGTGGAGGACTACCAGCGCTACCTGAAGCGGCTGGCCAGTGTGCCTGCGGTCTTCGATCAGGGCATCGCCAACTTGCGTGTCGGCTTGAAGGACGGCTTCACGCTGCCGTCGGCGGTCATTCCGGGTCTGTTACCCATTATCTCGGGCATGCAGTGGGCCAAGCCGGAAGACTGCCCGCTGTGGACGCCGTTTGCGAACTTCCCGGCAGGCATAAGTGCAGCAGATCGTGAACACCTGACAGCCGCTGGACGCACGGTGATGCAGCAGCAGGTGCTGCCGGCCTATGCGCGCTTCGCCAAGTTCTTTGCGGAGGACTACGCACCGCACGCGCGCAAGACGCTAGGCGCTTCCGACCTTCCAAGCGGGAAAGCGTACTACGCGGACCTCGTCCGCTATTTCACGACCCTGCCCGAGGCGACGCCGGACAGCGTGCACGCCATTGGCCTTGCGGAAGTGAAGCGCATCCGTGCGGAGATGGAAGCCATCATCGATGAGGTGGGCTTTAAGGCGCCTGAGGGGCAGGATCGCTTCAAGGCCTTTTTGACCTTCCTGCGAACCGACCCGCAGTTTTACGCCAAGACGCCCGGTGAACTGCTGCGCGAAGCAGCGTTTATCGCCAAGGGCATCGACGGCAAGCTGCCGCAGTACTTCGGCCACCTGCCGCGCACGCCGTATGGTATTCGCGAAGTGCCAGCCGCACTGGCAGCCAATTACACCGCTGGCCGCTACAATCCGGGCCCGACTGGCGGTGCCGGCGAATACTGGGTGAACACCACTTCACTCGACAAGCGTCCGCTTTATGCGTTGCCTTCGCTCACGCTGCACGAGTCCGTGCCGGGGCATCACTTGCAGGGCGCGCTAGCGCGCGAACTGGAAAACGTACCGCAATTCCGGCTGAACTTTTATCCCCACTCATTCGGTGAAGGCTGGGGGCTGTATTCGGAATGGTTGGGGCAGGAAATGGGCATGTACCACACGCCCTATGAACGCTTCGGCCGCCTGACGTACGAGATGTGGCGCGCATGCCGTTTGGTGGTGGACACGGGCATGCATTCCAAGGGCTGGACGCGTGACCAGGCACTGGAGTTTCTGGCGGCGAACACGGCACTTTCCACGCTGGAAATACGCACTGAGACCGACCGTTACATCTCTTGGCCCGGTCAGGCACTGGCCTACAAGATGGGCGAGCTGAAGATTCGCGAACTACGTGCGCGTGCTGAAAAAGCGCTGGGCCCGAAGTTCGATGTGCGTGCCTTCCACGATACCGTGCTGGGCAACGGCGGCGTAACGCTCGCCGTGCTCGAGCAGCAAGTGGACGCGTGGATTGCTCGCGTGCAGGCGGGTGGTTAACACGGGAATGTAGGAGGGAGCTTGCTCGCGACTGTCGGCAGCAATAGGCTGATTTGTAGGAGGGAGCTTGCTCCCGACATCCAGCAAGAGTCGGCAGCAAGCTGCCTCCTACAAGCCCGTCTCAGGTGTAGCCGCGCGCCTGCAGCTTGAACAGGGCGGCGTAGCGACCATCCTGTGCCAGCAATTGCTCGTGGCTGCCCAGTTCCTGCAGGCGGCCGTGTTCCAGCACGGCTATCTGGTCTGCCATGCGCACGGTGCTGAAGCGGTGCGAAATAAGCACCGCAATTCTTCCGGCGGTCAGTTCACGGAAGTGCGCGAACACTTCCGCTTCGGCGCCAGCATCCATGGCGGCGGTGGGTTCGTCCAACACTACGATGTCGGCGCCAGTACGCATGAACGCGCGGCTTAGCGCCACCTTCTGCCACTGCCCGCCGGAAAGTTCGCGGCCGTCGTCGAACCACTTACCCAGCCGTGTCTGGAACTGCTGCGGCAGGCCTTCGATAAACGGCATCGCTAAGCCCGCAGTTGCTGCTTCGCGCCAACGAGCTTCGTCGCTGAAAGCGTTCACATCGCCTACGCCTACATTTTCACCCACGGGCAATTGGTAGCGCGCGAAGTCTTGGAAGATGACACCAATGCGTTCGCGCAGGCGCTTTTCGTTCCACTCTTGCAGGTCCAGGCCATCCAGCAGGATGCGGCCGCTGGTGGGCACATAGAGCCGCGTCAGCAGCTTGATGAGCGTGGTCTTGCCGCTGCCGTTTTCGCCGACGATGGCCAGTGCTTGGCCCGGGCGTATATGCAGAGATAGGTCCTGCAGGGCCGGCTCGCTGCTGCCGGGGTAGGTGAAGCTGACGTTCTCGAAACGCACGCCATCGGCTGCGTCTGGGCCGCTCGTGGCATCGCCGCCGCGCTTTGGCGTGGGCTGTGCCAGATATTCGGTGAGCGTGGAGAGATAGAGGTTGTCTTCGTAAAGCCCGCCAATGGCCGAAAGTACCCCGCTAAGCGCGCCTTGGCCTTGACGGAACAGCATCACATAGAGCGTCATCTGGCCGAGCGTTAGGGCGCCGGCAATAGCGGTGACTGCCACCCAACCATAAGCGCCGTAGAGCGCGGCGGTGCCTAGCAGGCCAAGGCCCAAGCCCCAGCTGTCACGCTGGAGTGTCAGTTCGCGGTCGGCGCTGTAAAGCTTGCTGAAGATGCCGCGGTAACGCCCAAGGAACAGCTCGCCCAAGCCATAGAGCTGCACTTCCTTGGCATGGTCTTCGCGGGCGAGAACGCTTTCCAGGTACATCTGCATGCGCGCTTCGGGTGAGCGCCAACGGAACAGTTGGAAAGCAGCGCCACTGAATTTGGTCTCGGCAATGAACGAAGGCAGGCCCGCCAAAAACAGCACGGCCATGGCCCAAGCGGAGAACTGCCAGAGCAGCGCGCCGAAGCTGGCCAGTTGTACCAAGTCGCGGATTAATCCGAAGGCGCGCATCACCATAGATAGCGGACGCGAAGAGGCTTCGCGGCGCGCACGCGTCAGGCGGTCGTAGAAAGCGCTGTCCTCGAATTGTTCTAGCGAGAGCGTCAACGCTTTCTCCAGAATCATCACGTTCACTCGCTGGCCGAGCAGTGCCCGCAGCAAGGACTGGCAGGTGGACTGGGCGCGCAGCGCGGCGGCCAGCAGCGCCACCAATCCGGCTTCAAGGCCTACCAGCCGCAGGACAGGGCCATAGGCCTCAGTTCCGATGCTGCCGTATGCCGCCATCGCAGCCACCACGCTGTCGACAATGTGCGCGCCTACCCAAGCGATGCCCGCCGGCAGCAAGCCGGACACCAACGACAGCACTGCCAAGGCCACGGTCAAGCCGCGGTGAGTACCCCATACTAGTCGCAGAGCCTCCAGCATATGGGCATAGACGTCGGTCAGACCCTTCACTAGCGCCGCGGTTTTCGGGGCGCCGGGGGCGGCAGGCGGATGACGTGGTGGGTTGCGACGCATGCGAAGGCTTTAGCCGGCCGTGAGGCTGGCGTACCGGTCCAAGTGCTGTGCCGCGGTGCCGCAGCGCAGCCCCGTGGCGAGCAGACGCTTGAAGTGATGGCTGATGGCCATTTCGTCTGTGACACCCATGCCGCCATGTAATTGCACGGCCTGCTGGCTCACATGGCGCGCGGCCTCGAGCACCAGAACCTGCATGGCAGCTACTGCCTGTGAGCGGTTGATAGAGTCGCGAGCAAGCTCGCTCCCACAAACATTATTTCTGTGGGAGGGAGCTTGCTCCCTGTTGGTGTGGTCATTGTGGGAGGGAGCTTGCTCCCGACTGTCGCTAGTACTGTGGGAGGGAGCTTGCTCCCTGTTGGTGTGGTCATTGTGGGAGGGAGCTTGCTCCCGACTCTCGCTAGTACTGTGGGAGGGAGCTTGCTCCCGACTGTCGCCAGCATCCAGCAACGACGCCGCCAAATACACCAGCGAACGCGCTTGCTCTAGGTGCGTTTGCATATCGACCATGCGGTGCTGCAGTACCTGGAAGCGCGCCAGCGGAACGCCGAATTGCTGGCGGTTGCGGGTGTAGTCCACCGTCAACGCTACCGCTTGTTCCATGGAGCCCAGCGCTTCAGCGCAAAGCGTAAATAACGTGAGGTCTGCCAAAGCCGCGATGGCTGCGGAACTATCGTCCGCATTCATGTCTGCACCAAGGCGCGCCGCTGCCGGCACTGCTACGCCGTTGAACACAACGTCCGCCGCGCTTTGGCTATCGACGGTTACATACGCTGTCTGCTGTAAACCTGCGCTGCTGGCAGGCACGAGGAACAGCGCATCTGCAGCGCCCATGCCTTCGGCCGTACGCGCTGCCACTACAAACGCCTGTGCCACCGGCGCGTGGTACACGGCAGTGGCTTTGCCATTCAGCACCCAGCCCTCTGCCGAAGCGGTAGCCGCCATGGGGGCATCCGTCGATGCGGCTGTTCCGCCTAGTGCCGGCACCACGATGGCTTTGCCTTCAGCCATGCCCGGCAGCCACTGCGCCTTCTGGTCCGCGGTACCCAACAGGGCGATGGCGCGCGTAGCCACCACCCCACTACCGAGGAAAGGTTCCACCACCAAGCGGCCGCCAAGCGCCTGTGCCACCACCAGCGTTTCAAAGGCGCCACCGCCAAGGCCGCCCTCTGCTTCCGGCGTCAGCAAAGCCAGCACGCCAAGGCCCGCGAGTTCGTTCCAGACCGTGGGCGAGTGCGTCGCACCGTCGCTCATGGCTTTCAGCCATTGCTTGCGGGCCTCGAAAGAGTAGCGGTCGTCCAGATAGCGCTGCACGCTTTCGGCCAGCAGGGTTTGTTCTTCAGTGAAGGAAAAATCCATGTGCCTGCCCCTTACACGCCGACCAGCGACTGGGAAATGATGTTCTTTTGAATTTCGTTCGAGCCGCCGTAGATACTCAGCTTGCGCAAGTTCATGTAGGCGGCTGTGACGCCGCGAGCGTGTTCTGCGCCTTGGTCGTCGAAGCGCAAGGCACCTGCGCCCAGCGCTTCCATCGTCAGTTCCGCAATGGCTTGGCGTATTTCGGAACCGCGAATCTTCAGGATGGACGCTTGCATCGTAATGCTCGCGGCATCCTTCGCCGATAACACCCGCAGGTTCGTGTACTCCAACGCGAGCAGGTCGATCTCCACACGCGCAATGCGCCGGCGGAACTCCGGGTCTTCAGCCAAAGGCCGGCCATGGCGCTGCTCGACACTGGCGACCGTCTTCAAGTCGAGCAGGTCGCGCTTCGAAGACCCCACACCGGCAATGCCCGCGCGCTCGTGGCCCAGCAAGTACTTCGCGTACGTCCAGCCTTGGTTTTCTTCGCCGACCAAGTTCGCCACCGGTACGCGCACGTCGGTGAAGAAAATCTCATTCACCTCATAAGTGCCGTCCAGCAAGCGCGTGGGCTTCACGGTAATGCCCGGCGTCTTCATGTCGAACAGCAGCATGGAGATGCCGCGCTGTGCCTTCGCAGAAGTGTCCGTGCGCACCAGACAGAAGATCCAGTCGGCGTACTGGCCCAAGGTGTTCCAGCACTTCTGGCCGTTCACCACGTAGTGGTCGCCGTCGCGCACCGCTTGCGTCTTCAGCGAGGCGAGGTCCGAACCGGAGCC
>CALQLF020000044.1 GCA_943331345.2 Candidatus Planktophila lacus
GAGTCGCGAGCAAGCTCGCTCCCACAGTCAGCCGCCGCGTTGTTCTGCGAACGACAACGTCGCGAAGCGCTCTACGGTCTCCTCGCCTATCCGCTTCTGGGCGCGGATGTCATTGACGATTTCCAGCGCGGTCTGCGTGCAAGGCGGCAGTTCCACCGTGCAAGCCTGTAGCGGTGTGGTGCGCGCACCCCAGCGGATGAGGTGCGAGGAAAGGGTGAGCCCGCCACCAAAGGCAGGCATGAGGACCAGCCCGCCCGCCGGTACATGCCCTTCTTCCACAGCTTCCACCAGCGCCACCGGCGTGGTGGCCGAAGACATGTTCCCGTACTTCTGCACCGTGAGAAAAACCTTCTCCATGGGCACACCGGCCTTTCTGGCCACGGCTTCGATGATGCGCAGGTTGGCCTGATGCGGTACTACCAGCGCGAGGTCTTCCACTTTGGTGTTGGTGCGCTGTAGTACGTCGAGGCTGGCCTCGCTCATGCCTTGGACCGCTTTGCGGAAAATTTCCTGCCCGTCGAAGTCCCAACGGGTTTGGCCGAAAGGTACACCTTGGTTCGCGTACATGGTGCCCATGCCGCGCACGCGCAAAATCTGGCGCGAATCGGCGTAGCACTGCAGCTTTTCCGCGAGCACACCTTCGACATTGTCCGTGGGCTGCAATACCACCGCTGCTGCGCCGTCACCAAACAGCACCGCCACATTGCGGTTGTCCCAGTCCATGTACTGCGAGATGAGTTCGACGCCAATGACGACCACGTTGCGCGCTACGCCAGTGCGCACCATGGAGGTGCCCACCGACAAGCCGTACATGAAGCTGGTGCAGGCGGTGTTCACGTCGAAAGCGGCGGCGCGTGTGGCACCGATGCGCTGTTGCACCGCCGAGGCTGAATTCGGTACGGTTTCGTCGTTGCTGCAACTACCATAGATGACGAGATCGATGTCGGCACCGGTGAGGCCGGCGCATGCGATGGCGCGCTCGGCTGCGACGATGGCCAGTTCGATGCCCGGCACGTGCGAGATGCGGCGCTCCTTCATGCCGGTTCGCGTGGTAATCCACTCGTCGTCGGTCGGCAGGAAGGTCGCGAGGTCCGCGTTGGTGAGAACGGCAGGCGGCAGGCACTTGCCCCAGCCCGTAATAGCGGCGTGTGTCATGGACCCCTCGGATGCGGTACTTGTAGGTGCCATTGTCACCCAAAAGCGGCCGGGCAGGGCAGGTGCGGTGGATTGTCCGACTCCATCCCCCTATGCTGCGGAGGTTGTCGGTTTGCTGCGTTGCTGGTATCCCATGAGTGCAGATGTTCCTTAGTTCGTTACGTCGCTTTAGCACCGACGTCTGCCGCCCTGCGGGACCACGATGCGCCATTCGTGGAAGCTGCGCGCAAACCGTTTTAGAGAGGTTCTCTGCATGACCCTAGGCCAGCAGGAGTGGCGTCGCTGGCAGCGCAGCGTGGCAGGAGTGCTGCTACTACTGTGGGCTGGCTTGGCGGCGGCCGGTGGCGGCACGCCGGTGCTGCGCTCGCGCACCCCGTGTTCCATGCCCGAAGGCAAATATGCCGAGTACCAGACGCGGGCGCTGCAACAATGGCAGACGGACGACACGGCGGCGAAGGCTGCGGGTTTGCGGCTTCGTCCCCAGAGTGAACTGCTTCCAGCCTTGTGGAGTGCCGCTGACTATACGGAGCGCAACAAGTATGTGGGCTTCGTCTGCGAACGCCTCACTTATCTAAGTGATGGTCTCGAAGTGGTGGCCTTCTTCTGGCATCCGAAGAAGCCACCTGCGACTGGTAAATGGCCGCTGCTCGTGTTCAATCGCGGTGGGTTCGGGGAAACGTTCAAGCTGCGGCCGAACACCTGGTTTGGCTTCTACACCTATGTGCACGCCGGTTTTGCCGTATTGGGCAGCCAATACCGTGGCAACGACGAAGGCGCTGGCCAGAAAAGCCCTGGCGATGGTGACGTGCGTGACGTGCTCAATTTGTTTCCGCTGGCGCAGGAACTTGGCGGCGTCGATGTAGACCGAGCTGTGATGTTGGGATTTTCGCGTGGCGGCTACGTCACCTTGCGTGCCTTGGCAGCGGGTGCTCCCGTTCGTGCCGCGGCGGTGCTTGGCGCCCCCCGCTCACTCGCGAGTATCGCCCCCGCCGCGCCCGAGATGTCCAAGGCCGTGCCGGTACCTTTGCTGGTGTTGCACGGTGGCGCAGATGGCAGCGTTCCGCCTTCTGAAGCTCTGGAAATCTGGCGCCAGCAGATTGCCGGCGGGCAACCCGCGCAATTGCATGTCTTTGATGGCGACAGCCATGGCCTGACCTTCAGCCAGCGCGAACGGGACGCAGAAGTGCTGGCGTGGTTTGCCAGTCATGGCGTTATGTAAAAAATTCATCGAGCGGAAATGATTAATAAGTCACACTTTTCCTCCTGATTCATTTGTGTGCGTTGTGTCCATTTTCGGTGGGCGCCCCCGGGAGGTTTCCAATGAAAGTTTCCATTCGCTTAGCTGTGTTGTCCGCACTGTTCTCGGCCGCCGTCGCCAGTTCTGGCGCCTTGGCCCAAAGCGCCACGAGTGCGGATGCACCCATGAACGACGGGCGCTACATCATCAAGATGCGGGCGTCCGGTGCCAGCCGGGTGCAGACCGATTCGGGTGACGAAGTTCGTCGTGGACGCGGCGCCGCGACGGCTGCTGGCGGTATCGTGCTGGGCGAGTTGCGGGAGCAGAAGTCTGTGGTGGCGATGCTGACCGACGACGGGGCAGTGCGACTGAAAAATGACCCAGGCGTAGAAACTATTGAGCCGGATTATCGTCGCTATCCTCAGGCTCAGAGTGTTCCTTTTGGCATTCCGATGGTGCAAGCCAACGATCCTTTTTTCATCGCCAATCCCACTACTTCTGCTGCGATGGTTTGCATCATCGACTCGGGTTACCAGTTGTCGCATGAAGATCTGGCAGATTTCAGGACGGGTCCAGACGGGGCACGGGTTACTGGTGGAGGTATTGTCAGCGGTACCTTGAATTCCGGAACCGGCAATTGGTTTGAGGACTCTTGTGGTCATGGCACTCACGTCGCAGGAACTATCGCCGCACTTGATAACTCGGTTGGTGTTCCGGGAGTCAATGGCAACGGTGCCCTGAATATTCATGTTCAAAAGGTATTCAATGGATCGACTTGCGCTTGGACCTACGCTTCGGATTTGGTTTCGGCACTGAATAATTGCGTAACTGCCGCACAGCAGTCTGGCAAGCGGATGGTCGTTAGCATGAGCCTCGGTGGTGCGGGTCTGGTTCAGTCAGAAGCAGCTGCGTTTACGGCGGCTGACAATGCGGGCTACCTGTCCATCGCCGCGGCAGGAAATGGGGCTAGTACGGCAGTTTCCTATCCGGCGGGGCATGCCGCTGTAATGTCTGTTGCGGCAGTCGATAGTCTGGAGAATTTGGCAAGTTTCTCGCAGCGTAACGCCGATGTGGAGATTGCGGCCCCTGGAGTGAATGTGAATTCCACGGTGGCTGGTGGGTATGCGCCTGCGGGCTGCACAAGTAACTGCTATACGACGTTAAGCGGTACCTCCATGGCTACGCCGCATGTTTCCGGCGTCGCTGCGCTGGTTTGGAGCCTGCTGCCGGACCGTTCGAACAGTCAGGTTCGCAATGCGCTCACCAGTTCGGCTAAAGACAAAGGAACAGTCGGCCGGGATTCGAGTTTTGGCTACGGAATAGTTCAAGCGAAGGCCGCTTATGAAGCGCTCTTGGCAACGCCTCCCAGCGGTCAGACTCCTCAGCCCAGCGTCGGGGTGGCTTATTCCCTCAGCGCTGCGTCACTTGATTTTGGTGCAACGCTAGCCAATGTTTCTACTACCAAGTCAGTTCGGCTATCGAACGATGGTACCGTGAGTTGGCCGCTGGCACTGACTTTAAGCAATACGCCGACAAGCGAATTTACGGCTAGCCACAACTGCGTGGTGCCGGTGCTGCCTGGAGCGACCTGCGATGTCACGGTGATATTCAAGCCCACCACTGTCGGTACGAAGTCGGGCAGCATCGCTGTTGGTGCGTCCAGTGGACTGGTTGAAACCACGGTTGTCGCCTTGGTCGGAACTAGCGTCTCGCCACCTTTTAGTGTTGGTCCCGCATCGCTTTCATTTGCTAGTCAGATCGTCGGTTCACCCAGTTCCCCGATGACCGTGACGCTTACGAACGACGGAAACGCTGCCCTTGCATTGACCACTTCGTCTTTTGCCTTTGCGCCAACCGGGCAGTTCAGCCAGACTAACAATTGTGGAACTTCCTTGGCTGCGAACGCGACTTGTGTTGTGAGTGTGGTTTTTCGGCCGAGTACTGCTGGCAGCAAGACTTCCATCCTGAGTGTTACGCCGACCGGAGCTACGGCGAAGACCGTGTCCCTCAGCGGTACGGCCATCAGTCACCCGCTGACAACCTCACCCACCTCCATTTCGTTCGCGCGTACCAATGTGGGTGCTACCAGCGCCGCCACTACGGTAACGCTGCGCAACGGCGGCGCTGGTGTAGTGACACTGTCGCCCCTCGCGTTGGGTGGCACGAACCCGTCGCAATACGCGTTCTCTGCCAATACTTGCGGCGCCACCTTGGCTTTAGCCGGTACCTGTACGTTCAGTGTGGTGTTCAAGCCGACCAGCGCCGGTAGCAAGCCGGCCACCGTGTTGGTGGCGTCCAGCGGATTGCCGACATTGTCGGTGGCTCTGAGCGGCACTGGTCGTTGATTTCAGGCTGAGCCTAAAGCTGAGTGGCCGCGATCGGTGCGGCCGCTACAGGTGGTGATGAAACAGAGCCCGGGGGAAACCCCGGGCTTTTTTGTTGAAGACTGCAACATATTTGCAGTTATGTAAAATATCATCACGGGCCGACAACAGAAATCGCTAAAAATCACTGTCGCTAGCGGCCGACAGTTTTTAGAAGCCTAGAAAAATCTTTGCAAACGCGAAACACGTTATGTAATAAATAACGCACAAATAGCGTGACGAACGACACACTTCCCCTCGACTGAACACGAAAGGCCGCCAAAGAGCGTCCTCGATCAGGCGAAAAACAGCCCACCAAGGGGAAGATGCAATGAACTCAAGCACCAAGCGCGCACTGGCCGCGCTGCTGTTGGCCCTCCCGGTCGCAGCCCTGGCCCAGCAAACGGCCCCGTTCAACGACGGACGTTACATAATCAAGATGCGTTCTCAGTCCACCGCCACGAGCCATTCCGATGGTGCGGCGGAAGTGGAGCGCGGGCGTACGGAAGTCGCCACTGCCGGCGGTATCGTCGTCAACCGTCTCGACAAGCACCGCAGCGTGGTTGCCGTGCTCTCAGATGCCGGCGCCGCCCGTCTGCGCAACAGCGCGAACGTGGAGAGCGTTGAGCCGGACTCGCGCCGCTACCCGCTGGCGCAGACGACCCCCTGGGGCATCACTCGGGTTCAAGCGGACAACACCCTGTTCAAAACCACGGCCTCCACCGGCAACGTCATGGTTTGCATCATCGACTCGGGTTACCAGCGTCTGCACGTCGACCTGCCGAGCACGAATGTCACCGGCACTTTCAACGCCGGCAGCGGCAACTGGTACGAAGACAGTTGCGGCCACGGCTCGCACGTCACCGGCACCATTGCGGCGCTGGACAACGCCGAGGGTGTGGTGGGCGTGAATGGCGACGGCAACCTCTCCATTCATATTCAGAAGGTGTTCGACGGCGCTACCTGCGGCTGGTCGTATGCCTCGGACCTCGCCGCGGCTGTCGACAACTGCACTGCAGCTGCAGCGGCACAGGGCAAGTGGGCCGTGGTGAGTATGAGTCTCGGTGGCGGTACGCCTTCGGCTACGGAAGAAGCGGCGTTCACCGCTGCGACAGCCGCCGGCCACTTGATGGTGGCGGCCGCCGGCAACGCCGGTGACACCACCACCAGCTATCCCGCGGGCTACGCGACCGTGATGTCGGTTGCGGCCGTGGACAGCACCAACCTCGTGGCTGGATTCTCCCAGCAGAATTCGGACGTCGAGATAGCCGCTCCCGGCGTGGACGTGCTGTCCACGGTGCCCACCTTGAGCGAGCACGTGCTGGTGGGTGGCACCGCCATCCCCGGTATGCCGGCAGTCGGCGCCGCCAAGGCGAGCGTGTCCGCACCGCTGGTGGATGGTGGTGTCTGTAACAGCGCAGGCGCCTGGACGGGCAAGGTGGTCATCTGCGACCGCGACGGTGTCGTGCCGTTTTCCACGAAGGTCACCAATGTCATCAATGGCAAGGGTGTCGGCGTGGTATTCGTCAACAACCTGTCGGTGGAATCGCTGGCACCAGACTACGGTGGCCTCGTCACTTCCATTCCCGGCATCGGCATGACCAAGAGCGACGGCACCGCCTTGCGCGCCTTTGTGGCGCAGACGGCCTCGCTGGTGAACCAGACGGGCACCGGTAGTGGCTACTCGCTGTATAGCGGCACGTCCATGGCAACGCCGCACGTTTCGGGTGTCGCGGCGCTCATCTGGAACCGTCTGCCCGACCATTCGAATACGCAGGTACGTCAGGCGCTGACGGCCTCGGCCCTGGACCTGGGCGCTGCCGGCCGCGATAACGCCTACGGTTACGGTCTGCTGCAAGCCAAGGCAGCTTACGACGCCTTGGCCGCCATGCCAGCGGGCTCCCTGCCGCCGGGGGCAGGCACGGTAACACCGCCGCCACCGAGCTCGGGCACGCCGGCTTATACGCTGCCGACTATCAGCCTCGCTTTTGGCACCATTGCGACTGGTAGCTCCGCTACCAAGAGCGTGACGCTGAACAGCACGGGCACTGCGGCCTTGCCGATCAGCGGCTTCAGCTTCACCGGTACGGGTGCTGCGAGCTTCACGCAGTCGAACAACTGCGGAACCTCGCTGGCGGTGGGGACGAGCTGCACCATCAGCGTCACCTTCAGTTCCACCATTGTAAGCACGAAGAGCGCGTCGCTGGTGTTCACGCCGGGGGCGGGCTTGGCCACTACCAGTGTGACGCTCTCGGGTACGACTGCTGCTCCTTCCTTCAGCAGAACTCCGGCTACCTTGACGTCGTTCGGCAATGTCACCCGTGGCACCGCTTCGGCCGTCAAGCAGGTGACGGTGAAGAACACCAGCACCAGCGTGGGTCTGCCCTTCAGTTCTACCAGCATTTCGTTTACCGGGACGAACTTCACCGAATTCCTGCAGGCCAATAGCTGCCCAGCGGTGCTTGCACCGCAAGCCAGTTGCATTATCTCGGTGCAATTCCGTCCGCTATCGGCGGGCAACAAGTCGGCGTCGCTGAGCATCGCACCGACGGGTGCCGTGCGGCAGACGGTGGCGGTGTCGGGTACCGGCAAGTAGCCTTGCCTGCGGCACTGGCTTTAACGCCGGTGCGAAGAGAACCACGGCGGGCGCGTAAGCGTCCGCCGTTTTTCGTTCTATGATGTTCCCCACAACGAGGGGGACTCTCCATGCATATCGACAACGCGCCAAAGAGCGCAGGCTCCACTGAAGCGTCTCATGCAGACGTGCCCGACCTGCGGCTGTTCGTGTTTGCCCTGTTCTTCATTTTCGGCGGCATCACCAGCCTTAACGACATCCTCATTCCGAAGCTGAAGGAGTTGTTCACGCTCTCCTACGCGCAGGCGATGCTGATTCAGTCCGCGTTTTTCTTTGCCTATTTCGTGGTCTCATTGCCCGGCGCTGCCATCGTGCGCCGCATCGGCTACATGAAGACGGCTGTGGTGGGCCTGCTCACCATGACCGCGGGTTGCCTGCTGTTCATTCCCGCCTCGCAGTCCGGCCAGTTTGTGGTGTTCCTCGGCGCGCTCTTCGTGTTGGCCGCGGGCATCACCATCGTGCAGGTCGTGGCGAACCCGCTCATCTCGCTGCTGGGTCAGCCCCGCACGACGCACAGCCGCCTGACTTTCGCGCAGGCCTTCAATTCACTCGGCACGACGGTGTTTCCGTATGTCGGCTCCATTCTCATTCTCGGCTCGCTGAGCCAAGTAGATGTTTCCACGCTCGCTGGCGATGCGTTGCAGGCCTATCGCGCCCAGGAAACGCAAGTAGTGGTGCAGGCTTATGGCGCACTGGCCGTCGCGCTGGTGCTGGTGGCGGGGCTGGTCTGGCTGCGCCGTGACCGTCTGCCGCCGACGCCGGCCACGGACACGCCCATCCTGCAAGCCTTTAACTTGCTGCAGCGGCCACGCTTCGGCTACGGCGCCTTGTGCATTTTCTTGTACGTCGGTGGCGAGGTGGCCATCGGCTCGGTCATCGTCAACTACCTCATGTCTGCCGACGTGATGGGTTTGGGTGAACAAGCCGCCGGCAAGATGGTGCCGCTGTACTGGGGCGGCGCCATGGTCGGCCGGTTCATCGGCAGCTATTTCCTGAAGGTGTTCTCCCCTGGCAAGGTGCTCGCTACCGTCTGCGCGGCCGTGGTCACGCTCCTGCTGGTCTCGGCAAACACTACCGGTACCACTAGCGGCTACGCCTTGCTGGCCATCGGCCTGTGCAACTCCATCATGTTCCCCACCATCTTCTCGCTGGCTTGCGAAGGGCTCGGCAAGCGGGCGGCGGAAGGCTCTGGTGTCATCTGCGTGGCCATCGTGGGCGGTGCCGTGGTGCCCTTGCTGACGGGCGCAGCTGCCGATGTGCTGGGCCTGAAGTTGGCGCTGGTAGTGCCGGCGCTGTGCTACATCGGCATTCTGGGTTTCGGCTGGTACGCTCGGCGCCCGTACGACGCCTGACCGTACCCTCCACGGCGACCGCGCCGTGGAGTACCCTTGGGTCTCCTATCGGAGGCCCATCATGCGTTTGTTGTCCCGCCCGCTCGCTCTCGCTGTTTCCACTCTGCTGTACGTCGCTGCAGCGCCGTTGACCATCGCCGCTGCTGCCCCGGAGGCGGTTGCCGCCACGGCCGAGGCTGCATCTTCGGCAGCAGCCCCTGCAGCTCTCACCCCGCTGCAGGCCAAGGCACGCGAGTTGCTTGCCAACGTCATTCATTACAAGAGCGCGGTGGGCCCGGACGAAACGCCGCAACTCGCGGATTATCTGGCTGGAGAATTCCGCGCAGCCGGGTTCACCGGCGACGACCTGCGCGTGGAACGCTACAAGGAAACCGCGTACTTGGTGGTGCGCTATCGCGGCCAACCGAAGAAGGGCCAGCCGGTGCAAAAACCCATCCTGCTGCTGTCGCACATGGACGTCGTCCCCGCGCTGCGCGAACACTGGAAGCGCGACCCGTTCACGCTCGATGAGGCGAACGGCTTCTTCTACGGGCGCGGCACGCTGGACGTGAAGGGTGGCTTGGCCACGCTTACTGCCTTGTTTCTGCGTTTGAAGCAGGAAAAGTTCGTTCCGACGCGCGACCTCATCATCGTCTTCTCTGGTGACGAAGAAACCACCGGCGAAACTACGCGTGATCTGTTGACGCGGCACCGCGACTGGGTAGATGCCGAATATGCGTTGAACACGGACGCTGGCGGCGGCACGTTCGCTACGGACGGCAGCGCCCGTTCGTACAATATTCAGACCGCCGAGAAGACCTACGCGAGCTATAAGCTTTCGGCGTACAACCCCGGCGGCCATAGCTCGCAGCCGCGCGCTGACAATGCCATCTATGAATTGGCCGATGCGCTGAAGCAAGTGCAGGCTTATCGCTTTCCGGCCATGTCCACGGAAACCACTCGCGCCTATTTCAAGGCGATGGGTGCCAGCACGGCGGGCCCGTTGGGCGAAGCCATGCAGGCTTTCGCCGCGAACCCGCAGGACGCAGCGGCGGCGGATGTGCTGTGGGCAAACCCGGCCTATGTCGGCGCTACTCGCACCACTTGCGTGGCCACCATGCTCCGCGGTGGCCATGCGGAAAACGCGCTGCCGCAGCAAGCTTCCGCCACCGTCAACTGTCGTTTGTTCCCCGGCACGAAGCCAACAGACGTAGCCGACCAGTTGCAGGCGCTGGTTGGTAAGCAGGTGGAAGTTTCGCTCATCGGCGAGCCGCACTACAGCGACGGTTCACCGCTGCGCAAGGACGTAGTGGACGCAGTGACGGCGTCTATCCACACGCGTTATCCGGGCATTCCCATCATTCCCGTTCAGGAATCGGGCGCGACCGACGGCATCTTCTACCGTTCGGCCGGCATTCCCACTTATGGCATCAGTGAAATTTTCATTCGTCCGCAAGACCAGTTCGCCCACGGCCTCGACGAGCGGATTCCGGTGTCGTCCTACTACGACGGCCTCGAGCATTGGTACCGCATCGTCAAGACGCTGGCGGGACGTTAACGCGCGCGCCGTACGGTTCTGAAGCCGATATGCGAGGTGCCGAGGTTCTCGGTACCTGGCTGGCGCGCGGCGGGCCGATACCGCGCGCAGAAGTGCTCGCTGCACAGGTACGAGCCGCCTTTCAGTACCCGGGAAGGCTCGTCCGTGGGTTGTCCGGTGATGCGGTAGTCGTCGCGCGTCCATTCCCAGACATTGCCTAGCAGGTCGTAGAGCCCGAGTTTGTCGGCGCCGTAGCAGCCCACGGGCGAGGTCCCGGCATGACCATCTTTACCGGTATCGCCGCTGGGGAAGGCGCCCTGAAAGGTGTTGGCAGCATAGGTACCGTCGGCATTTCTGGGGGGCTCGAGCATGGCGCCTGGCGTTTTGCCATAGCGGGCGGCACGTTCCCATTCGGCCTCGGTGGGTAAATCGCGGCCCGCCCAGCGGGCATAGGCCAAGGCATCGTCGTAAGTGACATGGACCACCGGGTGCTGCAGGCGCCCTTGCAAGCTGCTGCCAGGGCCTTCGGGATGGCGCCAGTTGGCGCCAGGAGTGAACACCCACCAGCTGTTCTCGGGTACGTCCGGGTCGGCAGGGGCCTTGAACACGACGGAGCCGGGCGCCTGCAATTCCTTGGGAACTTGGGGGTTGCCCGCCCAGCCGCGTTCCGCCTGCGTGCGGTAACCCGTGGCCTTCACGAATGCGGCGAATTGCGCGTTCGTTACCTCGGTGCGGTCCATCCAAAATTCGCGAACGCTGACTTCGCGTCGGGGGCTTTCTTCGGGTAAGGCACTGTCCATGCCCATGGTGAATTTGCCCCCGGGGACGCGGACTTCACCCGGGGAGACGGGGCAGGTGGGGGTGCTTGCCACGCGTAGACCAGGGGCCCGCTGCGCCGCTGCCGCCACGGGTAGCGCAGGCAGGCACAGCTGGAGCAGGCAGAGGGCGGCACCGATTAGTTGTCGGACGGCCGCTGCTGAGCGGTTGGCCGGGCAGAAGACGAAGGGATAGCGGGTTGCCATGCGCCAAAGATAGCGCGTCCGCCCCGCGGCGACACCCACGCTCGGGCGGCGGGGCATGACAGGTTGGCATGACCGCCCAACGCGAAGTTCCGCGCCAGCCGCGGTCCGCTTGGCTATGCTGCGCCCATGTCCAAGCTCTCCCCCCACCTGCGGCAACTGGAAGCCGAGGCTATTCACATCATCCGCGAGGTAGCCGCTGAGTGCGCGCACCCGGTGATGCTCTATTCCATCGGCAAGGATTCGGGCGTCATGCTCCACCTCGCCCTGAAGGCTTTCAGTCCCGCGCCGCTGCCGTTTCCGCTGCTGCACGTCGACACGAAGTGGAAATTCCGCGACATGATTGCCCACCGCGAAGCAATCGCGGCGCGCCACGGGCTGGACCTGCGTGTCCATACCAACCCGGAAGGCATCGCGAAGGGTATCAATCCCATCGTCTCGGGTTCCTCCGTGCATACGCAGGTGATGAAGACCGATGCGCTGAAGCAGGCGTTGGACCATTACGGCTTCGATGCCGCCTTCGGTGGCGCCCGTCGTGACGAAGAAAAGAGCCGCGCCAAGGAACGCGTGTTCTCCTTCCGCTCGGCGGGCCATGTGTGGGACCCGCGGCGGCAACGCCCGGAGTTGTGGAACCTCTATAACGCCCGCGTGCGCCCGGGCGAGTCGCTGCGCGTGTTTCCGCTGTCGAACTGGACCGAGCTCGATGTGTGGGAATACACGCGCGCGGAAAACATTCCGGTAGTGCCGCTGTACTTCGCGGCGCCACGTCCGGTAGTGCGCCGCTCTGGCGTCTTGATTGTGCGCGACGACGACCGTCTGCCGCTGGAGCCAGGCGAAGTGCCCGAGATGAAGCTGGTGCGCTTCCGCTCGCTGGGTTGTTACCCGCTGTCCGCTGCCGTGGAAAGTACTGCTGCGACGCTGGACGATATCATCGACGAGATGCGCACCTCGCGTGAATCCGAACGTGCCGGCCGCCTCATCGACACCGATGAAGCCGCGTCGATGGAAAAGAAGAAGCGCGAGGGGTACTTCTGATGTCCGGCAAGGCGCTTCTGCGTTTTCTCACCTGCGGCAGTGTGGACGACGGCAAGTCCACGCTCATTGGTCGTCTGCTTTACGACACCGCCAGTATTCCTACGGACCAGCTCGCCACGCTGGAGCGCGACAGCCGCAAGCACGGCACGACGGGCGCGGATCTGGATCTCGCACTGCTCGTGGATGGTTTGGAGGCAGAGCGTGAGCAAGGCATCACCATTGATGTCGCTTACCGCTATTTCTCTTCGCCGCGCCGCGCCTTCATCGTTGCCGACACGCCGGGCCATGAGCAATACACGCGCAATATGGCGACGGGTGCTTCGAATGCCGACGCCGCGGTGTTGCTGGTGGATGCGCGCAAAGGCGTGCTGACGCAAACGCGTCGCCACGCGTATATCTGCTCGCTGCTGGGCCTGCGCCATGTGGTGGCGGCCGTGAACAAGATCGACCTTGTCGACGATGCGCCGGCGGTGTTCGCGCGCATTGAAGCCGAACTGCGCGCTTTTGCCGCGCCCCTCGGGTTTCAAACGCTGGCCGTGGTGCCGGTGTCGGCGCGCTTTGGCGACAATGTCAGCGCGCCTTCTGAGCGCCTGAGTTGGTTCCAGGGCCCAACGCTATTGGGTTGGCTGGAAGAACTGGACGTGAGCCGCGACCGCGCGGCAGCGCCGCTGCGGTTCCCGGTGCAATACGTGAACCGGCCGAATGTCGACTTTCGCGGCTATGCCGGTACGGTGGCGAGCGGCGTGGTGCGGGCAGGGCAGTCCATCGTCGTGGCCGGTTCCGGCAAGCAGACTACGGTGGCGCGCATTGTCACGGCTGATGGCGACCTGGCCGAGGCGCAAGCCGGCGATGCGGTCACGCTGACGCTGGCCGATGAAATCGACATCGCTCGCGGCGACGTGCTGTGTGCTCCGGAAACACGGCCCGAAGTGGCGGACCAGTTTGCGGCCCACGTGCTGTGGATGGCCGAAGAGGAACTACTGGCAGGGCGCCCGTACCTGATGCGTTTGGGTACAGCCACGGTGCCGGTGCGCGTCACTGGCATCAAGCACAAGGTCGACGTGAACTCGCTGGAGCATCACGCGGCGCGTACGCTGCACTTGAACGAAGTGGGCTTCTGCAATCTCGACACTACCGCGCCAGTGGCCGTTGATGCGTTCGCCGATTTCCCGGCGACGGGTTCGTTCATTCTCATCGACCGGCAGACGAATGCCACGGTCGGCGCCGGCATGGTGTCGTTTGCGTTGCGTCGTGCCACCAACGTACATCGTCAGGCCGTCACCGTGGACCGCGCTGCCCGCGAACGCTTGAACGCGCACCCGGCCAAGGCCGTGTGGTTCACGGGCCTTTCCGGTTCCGGCAAGTCCACCATCGCCAACCTGCTCGAGCAGAAGCTGCATGCGCATGGCATTCGCACTTACCTGCTCGATGGCGACAACGTTCGGCATGGTTTGAACCGCGATTTGGGCTTCACCGATGCCGACCGCGTCGAGAACATTCGGCGCGTGGGTGAAGTGGCACGCCTGATGACGGACGCCGGCCTCGTGGTGCTGTGTTCGTTTATCTCACCGTTCCGTGCCGAACGCCAAATGGTGCGCGAGCTGTTCGCGCCGGGCGCGTTCGTCGAAGTGTTCGTCGATACGTCCATCGAAGAATGCATCCAGCGCGACCCGAAGGGGCTTTACGCGCGTGCGCAGGCGGGCAAGCTCAAGAACTTCACGGGTATCGATTCGCCTTATGAGGCACCGCTGACGCCGGAAGTGCATCTGCAGACGCAGGGGCATACGCCGGAAGAAGCAGCGGAGCAGTTGCTGGCGCTGCTCGGGCTATAAGAGTCGGCAGCAAGCTGCCTCCTACAGATGCGACGGGTCGGCAGCAAGCTGCCTCCTACATTGGATTGCCACCTGTGGCACATTCGGTCTTTGTGGGAGCGAGCTTGCTCGCGACTCTTGCCGGCCACAGGGCTCACCCCCTGAGCCTGTTTCCTCCTACACTGGCGGCATGGAAAACTCGCCGCCGCCCTATTTGCCGGAAAACCCCGAGTCCTTGGCTACCGCTTTGGCGCAACACCCGGATTACCGCGTGCTGCGCCGTCTGGATGTCACCGGGCAGCGCCCGCCCTTGGCCACTACACAGCCTGGCCGCGCGGCCGTCATCGATACGGAAACCACCGGCACGGACTTCGCCCGCGACAAGGTCATTGAACTGGCGGTCGTGGTGTTCGAATACGACCGCGACACGGGCGAAGTGGGGCCGGTAGTGGGGCGCTACAGCGCCTTCGAAGACCCCGGCTTTCCTATTCCTCCGGAATCCACGGCCATTCATCACATCACCGACGACATGGTGCGTGGGCAGCGCTTCAACGAACTGGCCCTGCAAGATTGTCTGCGCAACGTGCAGCTGGTCATTGCGCACAACGCAGCCTTCGATCGCCGTTTCCTCGAGCCACGCTTTCCCTTGTTCGAGACCATGGCCTTCGGCTGTTCCCAGTACGACATCCCGTGGAACGACGTCGGGGTGAATAGCCACAAGCTGGAATATCTGGCCTATCGGGCCGGCTTCTTTTACGAAGGCCACCGCGCGGAGATCGACTGTCTGGCTTTGTTGCAGGTGTTGGCGCAGCCGCTCGGCGAAACCGGCGCTTCGGCCTTCAAGACCTTGCTCGGCAATGCCCGGCAAGAGTCGCTGCGCATCTGGGCCAACGAATCTCCCTTTGAGACCAAGGACATTCTGCGCGCGCGCGGCTACCGCTGGGACCCGCAGGAACGTTGCTGGCACAAAGACCTGCGTGCTGCCGGGTTGCCTGCCGAACTCAATTGGTTGAAGAACGCCGTCTATGGCGGACGCGAGAAGACCGTGAACCTCGACGTGCAGGACGCACGCGGGCGTTATTCCATTCGCAATGGGCGCCGGCAGCGCGAAAAGCTGTAGCGGCCGGCTTCAGCCGACGGTGCTCACGGTGGTGTCGAGCGTAATGCCCGCCACCTCGTAGCCGCGGCGCAAGTCGCGAATGTGCTTGCCCATCCAGTTCAGCGCGCGGGGTGCGTCGCCGGCAATAATGGCTTGTGCCACTTGCTGTTCGGCATCGGCAATGCGCTTGCGGGCTTGCGGCACGCGGTCAATCACCAGTGCCAGGGTGGGCTCCAGCAAACGCACTAGCGGTTCCTGCGCCAGTGCCAGCACGCGGTTGCGGCTGGCGTTGGCCACGGCCCTGAAGAATGCTCCCACGTGTTCCACCGCATGCCCGGCTTCGGTGTGGTCTGCGGCGTAGAGGGCCACGACGGCTTCCAACGCGACGATGTCCTCGTCGGTCCGCGCGAGCGCGGCGGCTTCCGCCAACGGCGGCTCCAGTACGCGCAGGGCTTCCCACACTTCCAGCGCCGTTATTCCCTGAATGGCGAACGCCCGTTGCAGGCCATCGGCCAACTGGGCGGCGCGCGGCTGCGTTACTACCATGCGCTTGCTGCCGCGCTGGCGCGTCAGCAGCCCTTGGCTTTCCAGGTCGCGCAGGGCTTCGCGGAGCGTGCCGCGGTTCACGCCGAATTTTTCCGCCAGTTCCGCTTCTGGCGGCAGACGCTCGCCGCTGGGCAGGGTGCGGTCGAGAATGCGCTCGATGATGGCGTCCGCCACTTTGCGGTAGGCGGGCACCAGCCGGACGGGAGTGAATTCAACGTTCAAACCAGCACCTCTATGCTGCCGCTGCACCAACGCGCAACGAGCCCTCGTGGTTCCTGCCCCGTGCTCATGTAGCCGCGAACAATTCGCGACCGATGAGCATGCGCCGTATCTCCTGCGTGCCCGCGCCAATCTCGTAGAGCTTGGCATCGCGCAGCAGCCGACCGGCGGCGTATTCGTTGATGTACCCGTTGCCGCCCAGCGCCTGGATGGCCTCGAGTGCGGCCCGGGTAGCCCGCTCCGCCGCGTACAGGATACAACCGGCGGCGTCCTGACGGGTGACCCGGCCCCGGTCGCAGGCGCCGGCGACGGCGTACACATAGGCGCGCGAGGCGTTCAGCTCGGTGTAGAGGTCCGCCACTTTGGCCTGCATCAGCTCGAAAGTCCCGATAGCTGCGCCGAACTGGCGGCGCTCACGCACGTAGGGCAGCACCACGTCCAACGCTGCGGCCATCAGGCCCAGCGGGCCCCCGGCCAGCACCACACGTTCGTAGTCCAGCCCGCGCATCAGCACTTTCACGCCGCCGTTTATTTCGCCCAGAACATTCGCCAGTGGAACGCGGCAATCGCGGAACACCAGTTCGCAGGTATTCGAGCCACGCATGCCCAGCTTGTCGAGTTTCGGGGAGCTGCTGAAGCCGGGGAAGTCGCGCTCGACGATAAAGGCCGTAATGCCCTTGGGGCCGGCAGCGGGGTCGGTCTTGGCATAGACGACCAGGACGTTGGCGTCCGGGCCGTTCGTGATCCACATCTTGGTGCCGTTAAGGACAAAATGGTCGCCGTCGAGAACGGCGCGCAGCTGCATGGCCACCACATCGCTGCCGGCGCCGGGCTCGGACATGGCCAAGGCGCCTATGTGCTCGCCGCTGACCAGCTTCGGCAGGTACTGGTCGCGTTGCACATCGGTGCCGTTCAATTTGAGCTGGTTAACGCAGAGGTTGCTGTGCGCCCCGTAGGACAAGCCAACCGAACCCGAGGCGCGGGAGATTTCTTCCATGGCCACGGTATGCGCCAGATAACCGAGCCCCGCACCCCCCCAGCGTTCAGGTACGGTAATGCCCAGCAGCCCCTGTTCGCCGAGCAGGGGCCAGAATTCGGGGGGGAACTGGTTATCGCGGTCGATGTCGGCGGCGCGGGGGGCGATGGTTTCCTGCGCGAAGCGCCGTACCTGTTCGCGGACCGCGTTGGTGGTCTCATCCAGCCCGAAATCGAAGTCGGTCGTGGTGCAGAGCGCCATTTTGGTTGCCTCGTACGAATATTGAATGATACGATTGTTCAACAATTAACTTCAGGGCGCAAGTCGCCGGTTGGGAATTAACCCATGATGCCGCTTCCTCCACAGGTCTCCGGGACGGTGCTAGGCACTGCCATCAACCCGCAATCGGCGGAGTTCGTCGCCAATAGCAACGCGATGGGCGCTTTGGTGGACGATTTACGCGCCCAACTGGCACGCGTGGCCACCGGCGGCAGTGCTGAAGCCCGTGCCAAACACACCGGCCGCGGCAAACTGCTGGTGCGCGACCGCATCGACGCCTTGCTCGACCCCGGCAGCCCCTTCCTCGAACTTTCGCCGCTGGCCGCTTACGGCCAATACGGCGGAGAGGTGCCGGCCGCGGGAATCGTCACCGGCATCGGCCGCGTGGCGGGGCGCGAATGCGTGGTGGTGGCCAACGACGCCACCGTGAAGGGCGGTACTTACTATCCGCTTACCGTGAAGAAGCACCTGCGCGCCCAGGAGGTCGCGGCGGAGAATCGGCTCCCCTGCATTTACCTTGTGGACTCCGGCGGCGCCTTTCTGCCCGCGCAAGACGAGGTCTTCCCCGACCGGGACCATTTTGGCCGCATCTTCTTCAATCAAGCGAACCTGTCCGCTGCCGGCATTCCGCAGCTGGCGGTGGTGATGGGCTCCTGCACGGCCGGCGGTGCCTATGTACCCGCCATGGCGGACGAAGCCATCATCGTGAAAGAGCAGGGCACTATCTTTCTGGCCGGCCCGCCGCTGGTGAAGGCCGCCACGGGCGAGGTCGTCAGCGCCGAAGACCTTGGCGGTGGCGACGTGCACACGCGCCTATCGGGGGTGGCGGATTACCTCGCCGACAATGACCTGCACGCACTGGCGCTCGCGCGCCAATCCGTGGCGCGGTTCAACTCGCGCAAGGACGTGAAGCTGGAAATGGCGCCCGCGGAGGAGCCACGCTATTCCACTGCGGAGCTGCATGGCGTGGTGCCCGCAGAAGCCCGTAAGCCTTTCGATGTGCGCGAGGTTATTGCGCGCGTGGTGGATGGCAGCCGCTTCGACGAGTTCAAGCCACGCTATGGCACGACGCTGGTCTGCGGCTTCGCCCATCTTTACGGCTATCCGGTGGGCATCATCGCCAATAACGGCATCCTGTTCAGCGAATCGTCACTGAAGGGCGCGCACTTCATCCAGTTGTGCACGCAGCGGGGCATCCCGCTGGTCTTCCTGCAGAACATCACCGGCTTCATGGTGGGCCGCAAGGCGGAAAACGCGGGCATTGCGAAAGACGGCGCCAAGTTGGTGCATGCGGTGGCTACCGCGAACGTTCCCAAGCTCACGGTCATCATTGGTGGCAGCTTCGGTGCAGGCAACTACGGCATGTGCGGGCGCGCTTACAGTCCGCGGTTCCTGTGGATGTGGCCGAACGCGCGCATCTCGGTGATGGGCGGTGAGCAAGCCGCGAGCGTACTGGCCACGGTGAAGCGTGACCAACTGGAGGGGGCTGGCAAAACCTGGAGCACGGACGAGGAAGAGGCTTTCAAGGCACCGCTGCGTGAACAGTACGAACGGCAAGGCCATCCGTATTACGCAACTAGTCGCTTGTGGGACGATGGCGTTATCGACCCGGCGGATACCCGCCGCGTGTTGGGGCTGGGCCTTTCCGCGGCGCTGAATGCGCCGCACGGGCCCGATGCGCCGACGCGTTCCGGCGTGTTCCGGATGTGAGCGGAACTTTGAAGGAAGCTGACGATATGAATGACCAGACGCTCCCACCGAATCTCGAAACCACTGACGTTGGCGGAGTCCGCACCCTGTGGCTGAACCGCTCCGAACTCCACAATGCCTTCGACGAAGCACTCATCGCTTCGCTGACGGCAGCCGTAGAGCATGCCGGTGTGGATGACGCGGTGCGTGTGCTGGTGTTGGCTGGCCGCGGTCGCAGTTTCTGCGCGGGCGGAGACCTGAACTGGATGCTCCGCGCGGCGAAGCACACGCCGGAGCAGAACGTTGCGGACGCGCGTCTGTTGGCCAAACTGTTTCAAACGGTGAGTGATTGCCCGAAGCCTGTCGTGGCGCGGGTTCAAGGCAATGCCTTGGCCGGTGGGACGGGCCTCGTCGCTGCGTGCGACCTCGTAGTAGCGGATACCACCGCGCGCTTCGGCACCACCGAAGTACGCATCGGCCTGGTACCGGGAACCATCGCACCCTACTTGGTGCGAGCTATCGGCACGCGCGCGGCTTCGCGCTATTTCCTGACTGGCGAGCGGTTCAGTGCCGCCGAAGCCCATCGGCTGGGCTTGGTGCACGAACTCTGTGCGCCGGAAGAATTGGATGAGGTAGTCGGAAGGCAAGTAACGGCGCTGCTGGCGGGCGGCCCTGAATCGCTACGCGAAGCCAAAGCGCTACTGCGGCATGTCAATGGGCGTGTCATCGACGCGGCACTATTGGAAGAGACGGCGCAGTGGATTGCCCGTGTACGCGGTACGCCTGAAGCGCAGGAAGGGCTGACAGCGTTCCTCGCCAAACGGCCACCGGCCTGGCTGCCGTGATTCAGAAGCTACTCATTGCCAACCGCGGCGAAATTGCCTGCCGCATCATGCGCACTGCACGCAGGCTAGGCATTGCCACGGTAGCGGTGTATTCCGATGCGGATGCCACAGCGCTGCATGTGCGGCTGGCCGATGAAGCCGTGCGTCTCGGGCCCGCTCCCGCGCGTGAGTCTTATCTCGACGGTGCGCTTGTCATCGCTGCGGCACTCGCTACGGGCGCCGATGCCCTCCACCCCGGCTACGGATTCCTTTCCGAGAACGCCGATTTCGCTGAAGCGTGTATTGCTGCTGGCCTCAAGTTCGTTGGTCCGCCCGCAGCCGCCATACGGGCCATGGGCGGCAAGAGTGCTGCCAAAGCCCTAATGGAAGCCGCCGGTGTACCGGTGGTGCCTGGTTACCACGGGGCTGACCAAACCTTGACCACCTTGCAGGCGGCAGCGGATGGCATTGGCTACCCCGTGCTGTTGAAGGCCAGTGCCGGTGGTGGTGGCAAAGGCATGCGCGTGGTTGTGCATCCTGAAGAATTCGCCGCGGCGCTGGCCTCTTGCCAACGCGAGGCCATTGCCAGCTTCGGCGATGACCAAGTGTTGGTAGAGAAATATCTTGAGCGACCGCGGCATATCGAAATCCAAGTATTCGCCGACCAGCAGGGCCATTGCTTGCATCTGCACGAACGCGACTGTTCGGTGCAGCGCCGGCACCAGAAGGTGCTGGAAGAGGCACCCGCCCCCGGCATGACGCCAGACCGGCGCCAGGCCATGGGTGAAGCCGCCACCCGGGCAGCCCAAGCGGTGGGTTACGTCGGCGCCGGTACTGTCGAGTTCATTGTCTCCTCGGCCGGCGACTTCTATTTCATGGAGATGAATACGCGGCTGCAGGTGGAGCATCCGGTGACGGAGATGATCACTGGCCTCGACTTGGTGGAATGGCAACTGCGGGTCGCCGTGGGTGAACCGCTGCCGATGACGCAGAGCCAAGTGCCGTTGCACGGGCACGCTATCGAAGCACGGCTCTATGCCGAAGCACCGTTTAAGGGTTTCTTGCCGTCAACGGGCAAGCTGGTTCATCTGCGCTTTCCCACCACCAGCGATTCAGTGCGCGTGGATACTGGTGTTACCGAAGGCGACACCATTACTCCTTTCTACGACCCGATGATCGCCAAGCTGGTGGTGCACGGTGAAGACCGCGCCGACGCGCTGCAGAAATTACAGCAAGCCTTGGTTGCCTGCGAGATTGCCGGGCCCGAAAACAACGTGACTTTCTTGCGGCGCGTGGTGGCCTGTAACGATTTCGCTTCAGGCCGCGTGGATACGGGCCTCATTGAGCGCAATCAGACGGAACTGCTTACCGCCACGGAACCGTCTGCCGAAATACTGGGCTGGCTCGCTGCGGCGGAATACACCGCTGAAACTGCTCAAGCCACTGAGCGCGCCAAGCAATCTGGAGA
>CALQLF020000045.1 GCA_943331345.2 Candidatus Planktophila lacus
GCGCCTTTGGTTGCTGCGGCGGCACAGTTTCAGGTGCGTATCCGGCGCGATGAATGGGGCGTGCCTCATATTCGTGGCCAGCGCAACGTAGACGCAGCGTTTGGCATTGCCTATGCGCATGCGGAAGACGACTACCCGACTATTCAGCAGGTGCTGTTGGCCACGCGCGGCAAGCTTTCCGCTGAAGCAGGTCTGGACGCGGCGCCTACCGACTACGTGGCGAATTTGCTCGGCGTATGGCAGACCATCGACCAGCGCTACGAACGCGACTTGCCCGCCGACCTGAAGGCCGTGCTGGACGCTTATGCCGCGGGCCTGAACTACTACGCGGCGACCCACGAAGATGAAGTGGCGCGCGGCGTGCTGCCCTTCACCGGCCGTGATATCGCTGCCGGGTTCGTTTTCAAGACGCCGTTCTTCTATGGCCTCGACCGTGAACTGCGCCGCCTCAACGAGCTGCCCGTCGACCCTTTACCCAAGGGCTCGAATGGCGTGGCCGTAGCGCCGAGCCGTTCCACGGATGGCGCGACGCGCCTGCTGGTGAACTCGCACCAGCCCTTCACCGGGCCAGTGGCGTGGTACGAGGCAGTGGTGGAAAGCGATGAAGGCTGGCATGTGGCCGGTGGGTTCTTTCCGGGCTCGCCATTCTTGCTGCATGGCCATAATGCTCATCTGGGGTGGGCGAACACCGTGAACGCGCCGGACCTCGTGGATGTGTACCGGTTGCAAGTGAACCCGGCGAACGCACACGAGTATCGTCTGGATGGACGTTGGGTGCCGTTCGAGCAGCGCATGGCCAAGCTGCGTGTGCGCCTGTGGGGCCCGTTCCGCGGGACGACTTCGCGCGAAGTGCTGTGGTCCGTGCATGGCCCCGTGTTGCAAACGCGTTCGGGTACCTATGCCTTGCGTTACGCCGGCATCGGCGAAGTACGGCAGGCCTTGCAATACTGGCGCTTGAACTTGGCGCGCAATGTGGACGAATGGCGCGCTGCCATGTCCTTGTTGGCGCTGCCGAGCATCAACTACGTTTACGCGGACGAAAAAGGCAACATCGGTTATATCTACAACGGACAGTTTCCGGAGCGGCAGGCCGGCGTGAATTGGTCCGGTATTTTGCCCGGCGACCGTTCAGAATTGGTATGGCATCGCTATGCGCCGTTCAGTGCCGTGCCCCAGTTGTGGAACCCGCCTTCGGGCGTGGTGTTCAATGCCAACAACACTCCGTTCCAAGCGACCGCCTTGGGCGATGGTCTGGACCCGAAAGCGTTCCCCGCCAGCTGGGGTATTCAGCAAAACATGACGAACCGCGCTTGGCGTTTACTCGAGACGTTCGGTACCGACGCGCAGATTTCCCCGGAAGAGTTCCGTACCTACAAGTTCGACGTGGCCTACAGCGAGCGCTCTGCAGTGGCGCGTGTCGCCAGGGAACTGGCGGTGCTGCCGTTGCAAGGCAATCCCTCGATGGCAGCTGCGCAGCAGTTGCTGGCAGGGTGGAACTTGCACACGGACCGTGACAACCGCGCGGCAGCGCTGGGAGTGTTGGCAACTACCGCAGTGCTCGGCCCCGAAGGCGATGGCAGCGGTGGAAAAACGCCGCAGATGGCGCTGCAAGAGGCAGCGGGCACCTTGCAACAGCACTTCGGTCGCATCGACCCTCCGTGGGGCGAGGTAAACCGTTTGCGTCGTGGTGCAGTGAACTTGCCGGTCGATGGTGCGCCCGACATCTTGCGTGCCATTTACGGCAAGCCGGCCGCAGACGGCCGGCTTGGTGCCGTGGCAGGCGATACCTACATTCTCTTCGTCAGTTGGGACCGTGATGGCCAGTTGCATAGCGAGAGCGTCCATCAGTTCGGCAGCGCTACCGAACGGCCGCAGTCGCCGCACTATGCGGACCAAGCGCCGCTGTACGCCGCCATGCGCACCAAGCCGGTGTGGTTCACCGAAGCGCAGTTGGCGGGGCATATCGTGGAAGATTACCGCCCCGGACAGCCACGTCTTGCCACGCCAGCAAGCGCGGCCACGCCGCAAGCGCCTCTATGAACGCGAAGTGGAATTATCGTCTCGGTCTGTTGCTGGTCACGCTTTCTGCCATTGCCTGGAGTAGTGGTGGTTTCTTCGTGAGGCTCATTCCGCTGGATGCGTTTACGCAGTTGCAGTGGCGTGGCTTCTTCGGTTTCCTCGGCATGGTGGTGTTTCTAGGGTTCCGGGATGGGCGCCGGGCAGTGACGAACTTGCAGTTCCTCGGTTGGGCCGGTGGGGCGTATGTGCTGTTCGGCGCGCTGGCGATGTTTTGCTTCATCAACTCCCTGACGTACACCAGCGTGGCGCACAACAGCATCATCTATGCCACGGTGCCGCTGGTCACAGCGGTACTGGCCTGGTTTCTTATTCGCGAGAAGCCCGGCCGAAGTGCCTTGCTGGCGGCCATCGCCTCGTTCGTTGGCGTGGCACTGATGGTGGGTACCGGCGGCGGCGGCCAGTGGTTGGGTGACGGACTGGCCTTCCTCATGACGCTCTTTACCGCCTTGATGATTGTGCTGGGGCGCCGGCATCTCGAGATTCCCTTGTTGCAGGCGACGGCATTGTCGGCCCTCGGTAGTTCGCTCCTAGCCATGCCTTTCGCACAGCACACCCTGCCGGAACCTGAAGTGCTATGGCACTTGTTTCTGTTTGCCATTTTCACGCAGACCTTTGGCTTGGCTGCCTTCGCGTTGGGCTCGCGGCTCATTCCTTCCATGGAGACGGCGCTGATTGGCGCGCTGGATGGGCCGCTGGCGCCGCTATGGGTGTTGGTCGCTTTCGGCGAAACACCGGCCCAGATGACGATGATTGGTGGCACCATCGTGTTGGTGTCGATTACGGCGCATATTGTTTGGAGTTCTCGCGATCACCGTTGAGGATTGCCGAGGGCTGCACTCGCCAGGGAAGGCTCGTTCGAACGTTCATTGCATACGCGAGGCTTGCATGCGAACTCTGTCGGCGGGTGCCATTCGCACCCTTACTACGGGCACCACGTTGCTGGTGCTTTCCATCGCACTGTGGGCTGTGCCCGGTGCACCCGCGGCCCAGCCAGCTACCGACCCCGCGGCTTTGCAGCCCGCCAGCCAAGTGGGTGTGGATGCACCCGAGCTCGCCCGGCTTGGCGCGGCGGGCGTTGGCTATCGCGTGCTGCAGTTGGTGCATGCGCAGCAACCGGACGTGCTTGCGACGGACAAGGCTACTGGCGCTGTGCCGCTACACGACCGTCCGGTGACCGTGGACCTCTGGTACCCGGCGAACACTACGCCGGCCATGCCGCGGGGCTTCTATGAAGGCACCCTGTCTTCCGAGCCGCCGTTGCCGCGTGCGGCATTCCGGGTACCAGCGTTGGCGGTGAAAGACGCCGCGCCTGCGTCCGGACCGTACCCGCTGGTGGTGGTTTCGCATGGCTATGGCAACGACACGGCCGCGTTCAGTTGGCTAGGCGAGAACCTCGCTTCCAAGGGCTATGTGGTGGCGGCCATTCGCCACATCGACCCGGACTATTCCGACCGTGCCCAGTTCGCTTGGGTGTTGCTGCGCCGGCCCTTGGACACGGTGTTCGTGGCGCGCGAGCTGCAGGCCAGCCTCGGCAAGGCCGGTTTGGTAGACCCTACGCGCACCGCCTTGGTGGGCTATTCCATGGGCGGCTATGCAGTCCTCACTTCCGCTGGCGCCACGCTCGACCCGGCGGGACAGATAGTGGCGCAGATGCCCGGCAAGGCTTTGACGCAGTACGCGCGTGGGGGTGTCCAGCGCGACTGGCTTCGCGTACCAAACCTGAAGGCGGTGGTGGCCTTGGCACCAGCCGGTGGTGGCGCAGCGCCTGCCTGGGGCCCGGAAGGGCTCGCCGACCTTACCGCGCCTTTGTTCCTCATCGCGGGTAACCAAGACCGCACCGTCAATTACGAAACGGGAGCGAAGACCTTCTTCGAGGGTGCGGTGCATGCGCCGCGCTTCCTGCTCACTTATCGCGAGGGCGGACACGCTATCGGCATGGGTCCCGCGGCACCACCAGAGATGCGTAACCGTCTGTGGGACGTGGATTGGTTCGAAGACCCGGTCTGGCGCAAGGACCGTATCCTTGCCATCAACTTGCATTTCATCACGGCGTTTTTGGACCGCTACGTGAAGGGTGATGCGAGCCGCGACGGTTACTTGCGCGGCCTAGCGACAGAATCCGATACCGGGCGCTGGCCCGGCAAGCCGGCAGCCCCTTATGACGCGCCGAGCCCCGGTGGTGAAGGCATCAGCCTGTGGAAGGGCTTCCAGGACCGCCATGCGGCGGGCCTGCAGTTGGAATACCGCGAGGCGCGCTAAGCCCTAGCGCGCAGTGCCTTCGCGCGCCTTCAAGGCAGCGCGGAGGTTGGCGGCGGTTGGGCCTTGGCCGTCCGCCTGCCAGCCCGGCGGACCGAACACCGAAAAGAACGCGGTGCGCAAACTGCGCGCGCGGAACAAGTCGCGGAACAAGGCGATCCACTCGTGAAAAGCGATACGCAGCGGGTTGTGCGTCTCGATGTTGTGGATTAACCCGTACTTCGGCGGGTCGTCTTCGCGCTCCGCCACGAACGTACCGAACATGCGGTCCCACACCATGAAGATGCCGGCGTAGTTGCGGTCTACATAGCGCGGGTTCGAGGCGTGGTGCACGCGGTGGTGCGACGGCGTGTTGAACAAGTACTCGAACCAACCCGGCATGCGGCGGATGGCCTGCGTGTGCAGCCAGTCTTGGTAAAGCAGGTTGAAGCCGCTCTGCAGGAAAATCATGTGCGGCGGAAAGCCGATGAGTGCAAGCACGAACCACGGCGCCCAAGTGCCTACCAGCACGCCAGTCCATGGCTGCCGGTGCGCCGTGGACAAGTTGTATTCCTGTGAAGAATGGTGGTTCACATGCGCTGCCCACCAGAAGCGCACTTCGTGGCTTAGGCGGTGGAACCAGTAGTAGGCGAAGTCGTCGAGCACCACCAGGGCCACCCAAGCCCAAGGCGAAGTGATGGAAATATCGAGCCAGTGATAGTGGTAGCAGGCCGCGAAGGCTGCCACCGTCGCGCCAGCCAGCAGCAGGTTGCTCACATAGTTGCCAGCGCGCATGCCTAGCGAAGCCAGCGTGTCCTTAAGGCTGTAGTGCCCGCGCACCCACAGAAAACGCACTGCAATGATTTCCGCGACAAGCAACGCGGCCTTCCCCAGCAGCAGCCATTGGGCAGTACTGAAAGTCTTCATGTGGTGTTCCCCCTAGGCTTGCCCGGAACGCTGCCGGACAACGGCGCTTACAGCCAAAGAATAGCGCAATACAACGGGAATTGGACATAACCCGCACTGAAAGTACAAAGCGTGAAGTGCTACGGATTTCCCTGAATTCACTCCTTGTCGCCATAACCGAACAGCGCCTTGAACTGTGATGGGGTGCACGTTGGCTAACCTTCCCGACTAGTAGATTTCCCCCAGTGAAAAGCGGGTGGAAACCCCTAGTTCAATGTTTAGCTCATCGTCGCCCTTTGGAGAGTTGACTCATGAATTCGTCGAACCCGAAACTTGGCCTGCTGGCCGTTGGTGCACTCACGCTCGGCCTTACGGCCTGTGGCGGCGGTGGTGGTTCCACCTCCGCGCCGACTGCTAACGTTCCCGCGCCTCCGACGGCTACCACCCCCGTCACCTTCGTGACCGGTGCCATCAGTGGCTTCGGCAGCGTCATCATCAATGGTGTTCGCTACGAGTCGGACTCCGCAACGGTTTCGAAAGAAGGCAAGTCCGCTACGCAGACCGACCTCAAGGCCGGCGAAGTCATCACGCTTCGCGCCGAGAAGGGCGCTGACGGCATCAATCACGCGAAGGCCATCGAACAGAGCCGCTTGGTGCAGGGGCCGGTGACAGCCATCGACACCACGAACGAAACACTCACGATCGCCGGTACCGTCATCTCGGTGACCGCCGATACCGTATTCGATGTCGGCATTACGGGCCGTCTGGCCGGTATTGCGGTGGGAGACCGTATTGAAGTGCACGGCTTCGCTGGCGCAACGACGGGCACGGCCACGGCCACCCGCATTGAAAAGGCAGACCCTGCCGATACGGAAATTGAAGTGACCGGCAAGGTGACGGGGCTCGACGCCACGGCCAAGCGGTTCACCATTGGTACCCAAGTGGTGGACTACTCGACTGCCACTTTCGTTGGCCTGGCTGCCTCCGGCCCTGCCGATGGCGAACTGGTGGAAGTGAAGGGCACGAGCCTGCTCGCCGATGGCGCCCTCAAGGCGACTCGCGTGAAGAAGGAAGACGGCGGCCTCAAGGGTGCCAAGGGTGATTCGGGCGAATTGTCCGGTACCGTCACCAGCTTTGTGTCCGCGACGGACTTCGTAGTCAATGGCCAGAAGGTCACGACGACCTCGAGCACGATTTACGTGGGCGGCACGTCGGCGGACCTCAAGGCCGATGCCAAGCTCGAAGTGGAGGGCAAGCTCGACACTAACGGCAATCTGGTCGCCGACAAGATCATCTTCAAGCGTGAAGCTACGTTCGAATTGATGGCCACGGTTGAGGCGGTGACGGTTGATGCTGCAGACGTTACCGCGGGTACCTTGAAGGTGCTCGGCGTGACCTTTGTCGTCAATGCCGACACGCGTAAGGAAGACGAGCGCGCCAGCAACCACTACTTCAAGTTGGCCGACCTCGCCGCCGGCGACTGGGTGGAAGTGGCGGCAGTGCCGGATGCCACGGACCCGACGAAGTGGATTGCCACGAAGATTGAGCGCAAGCCGACGCAGACGGTTGCCGAGGTCGAGGGTCTGGCAGAACAGTTGGCTAACCCCCTGTTCAAGGTTGGCCCCGTCAGCATCGATACCGCGACCAGCTCGTTCCGCGATGCCGCGAACAACCGCATCACGCCGGCGGATTTCTTTGCTCTCACCGGTGTGCGAGTGAGTGTCGAGGGCACTGTCGGTACGGGTAACCTAGTGGCCACTAAGGTTCGCGTTCGTCCGGCGCGTGCTCCGCGCTAAAGCTGAAACGGTTCAGCGATTAAAAGGAAACGCCCCGCAAGGGGCGTTTTCCGTTTCTGGGGCTGCGTACGCCACGGTACGGAAAGCTCCGCCTATCTCCCCCAACCTGTGTCCACTTCGTGCAGTAGCTCTATCGCCTTCATTGGCAACTCTGCAATCGGAGATTTATCACAAGGACGTTGGAGGAGAAATCTATGGACAACATTTCCAAGCAGATGCGATCGGGTAGTCGTTCATTCCGGCGTCCGGTGGCGCTGGCAGTGGCGGCATTGGCAGCCATGGCAGCTGGACAGGCATCGGCGGCTACCAACATCGATGGCGGTGTCGGTGCAACCGTTACCACTTTGGGCCCGGCCAACACGCTGGTGGTGACTGCTGCCAGCACACAACTGACAGGCGTGGTCCACGTGGGTACTGCGACGACGACCGTGGTTCCGGTAGCAACTCCGGGTGCCGGCGACGGCGGTCTTTTGCCGTACATCGTCGATAACGGCGATGGGACCAGCACCGTCTATACGATTACGGAAGCTGGCGCGACGCTCACCACCACTACCACGACTACCAGTGCGGGCGGCGTTACGCTCGACCCGAATGGCAATATCGTTGCAGAGAGTGGTGCGGTCACTACCCAGGTGACGACGCATACGAACGATATCGCCACGGCAACCATCATCGACAATGTGAGCGGACTCCACTTAGGCGCAGACATACGCAATCTCGTTGGCGTGCTGGGAACCTACAACCCGTTAACTGGCACGTATGTGGCAGACGGTGGCAGCACGGTAGTCGGTGCCCCTGCCACGCTGTCGACGGGCGGTGGCAACCTGCTGGTGTCGGGTATCGGCAGCTTCGGTGGGCCGGTGAACATGAATGGCAACCAGATTAACGATCTGGCCGATGGCGAACTGGCGACAGATGCCGCCACGGTAGGGCAGATGGCAGCAGCCGATGCCACGCTGCAGTCTCACCTGACTACCGAGACCAATGCGCGCGCTGCCGCGGACTTGACCTTACAGTCGAATATCGACAACGAGGCGGCTTCGCGTATCTTCGCGGACCACCAGTTGAACAAGCGAGTCGACACTGCTGACAAGGGTGTGGCGATGGCGATGGCGATGTCCGCTATCCCCACGGTGGACTATGGCAAGTGGTCATTGGGTGTCGGTGTTGGTCACTTCAAGAGTGAGACTGCCGCTTCCGTCGGTGCCACAGTGAAGGTGGGCGAGCGCACCAAGTTCAAGGTGGGCTTCGCCTCTGGCGGCGGCGAGACCGGCGGCTCGGCCGGCTTCGCGATGGGGTTCTGAACCCGCGGTTCTGACCCTACAGGCGGAGTGCGATTGGCGTACTCCGCCTGGTTGCCCAAGGATATTATCCAGTGGGGTTACCCACTGGCGTTGGCCACTGGGGTTAGCTTAGTGGCCTTGCCCGAGTCCGTGCGGGGCCACTTCAAGCAAGTGGCCGTCACTGAAGGTCACCTTCACGGGCGCGCTGCCAGTATTCCAAGCTAGATACGTGCGCGTGCCATCGGCGCGCTTGAACACCGCATAGAGCGCCGTATCCGCGGTGACACTGAAATCGGGTGACCCCATCTCGGTAAGCCGCCACAGCCAGTGGTTGGTGTGGGTACGCGTTTCACCGAATTCCACGCTGCCGCCGCGCTTCCACAGCGCCATGCCCTTGGCGTTATCACCCAGCGCTACTGCAGAAGCAATGACGTCCTGCCAGATATCCGGCGGCGTGCCATCGTCGCCCCCGCGGCTGCCATAAGCCTTCACTTCACTGGGCAAGCGGTCTGCCAAGCGACTGAAGTAGGCGGGGTCGGCAGCCAGATAGGTAGAGGCGGTGGTGATGGGCAGCAAGTTGATGCCCATGATCTGCCGCGGTTCCTGCGTCCACCAGGTGTTGTAGGAGTACTTGCCACCAAACACCATGCTTGCAAACGGCTGGCCGAATTCTGCGGGTAGCACTTCGCGGTCCAGGTCGAACCAGTAGTTCTGCACCGAGGCAATTTCACTGGTGAACAGGAAGATGCCGAGGTCCCGCGTTGCGCGGTCGCCGGTGGCTTCGCCCCAGAGAATAAGCGAGGCCCACGCGTTCACGGCTTCCGATGAAGATTCCTGGTTGTTGCCGGCGTCGAAGTCGGCATCGCCGGAGGCCCACGAGTGGCCTTCATAGGGGTCGAAGTTGCGCAGGAAAGGGAAGTCCTGACGGCCACGCTCGGTGGTAGCGATGTCCGCGACAATCTTGCGCACCATGCCGCCCCACTGTGCGTCGCTCGCCCACTCGGGGTCACGCAGGGCCACGTGTGCCGCCGCCATCACCCAGTAGCCGTAGTGGAAGTGGTGGTCGTTCATGTGCAGAACGCTTTCATATTCTTGCGGCAGGCCGGCGAAGGTTCCCGTGCGTGCGTCATGGAAGAAATACGTGTTGCGGCTGCCATCGAACCAACTCTGCAAGCGCGCCTTCAGCGCCGCGAGCAGTTGGTCCCGCGCTTGCAGTTTTCCCTGTGCCTCCGCAACGCTGAGCAATTGCGCAGTGGCGCCGAGGCCTTTGCCTATCCAGTAAGTGCCGCGGCCCATCTTGGTGTAGAGGCTGTCCGCCTTGGCTAGGTCGCCCACGAGCAGGCTGTCCACGCTGGCACGGCCGGTAGGCGCCTCCACGCCACCCCAGTGCGGCATCAATCCGTGGTAGACGCGTTCCAGACGGAAACTGTTGCCGGCCAGTAGCCGCACGCGCCCGCGCACAGTGTCGTAGCCACCGATATCGGCGGGCGCCGTGCCAGCAGCAAGCGCTTTCCATTGGTGCGGGTAGAGACCGAGCAGCGCTGTGCTGCCGGTGCCTTCGCGGACGACGGTGTTGGCGCTGAAGGTGCTCGTAATGCGGCTATGGGCGCTGTCAAAAGCCCAGTCCACACGCGTATCGACCGGGAACACGAACGCTGCTGCCGAGAAACGCGCGAGTGTTTCGGCGCTGGTATCCGGCAGTGCCGCTACCGAGAAATAGCCCTTGCCAGCAGCGAGATGTAGCGTCAGTTGCCCGTCGCTGCCGCTTTCGAAATGGCCGCCTTCCGGCGCGAATGCTGCGTAATGACTGCTCGCGACAGTGAACGTCACGATGCGCGCGGGAGCGCCATTCAAGGCTTGCAGTTGCAGTGCCCCCGGAGCCGCCGCGAATGTGAACTTTACGTCGCCTTGGTTGCAGTCGTAATAGCTGAATGGGCTGCCGTGGAGAACGGTAGCGTCGAAGGCGTGGCCGCTAGCATCGGCCATCCGAATGCGCACGCTCCAGTCACCGCGGGCCGCCAGTCTTGCATCTGCTGGCTGGAAGCCCGCGGGGGCGATGGTGAAATCTGCGTGGTGCAGGTAGCGCACTTCGCGGCTGCCACCGTAGGTGCCTATCTCGCGACGGGGCGTCGAGACTTCAAACCCTTGTTCCGTGGCGCGATAGGCGAGGGGCTGTGCGTACAGCGGCTGCGACCAGCGCTGGTACACCACCGAGGAATACCACTGGTTGCTGGGAACCGCTTGGCCGGCAAGGTCTGCCGTGACGTAAGTGCCCAGAGGGGGCAGTGGGTCGCTATTGGACTTGGGAGCGTTGTAGTAACGACCGAGGCCGGTGACGACCTCGGTGCTTGAAGCGGCGGAGGCTTGCCCTGCCAGGCCGCTCGCAGCGGCCAGCAGGAGAGCCAAGCCGGCTGCGATACGTGCCATGGCAGGTTTTCCTTAGAACTTCAGGTTGGCGCCAATCGTGATGCCGTTAGCCGACTTCGCGATACGCGGGTCTGCACCGAAGAACGCCGTGTTGTTCGGCATGCTCAGCGGTGCGGGGCCCTGACGGCCGAAGTCAACGCGGCCGAAGCCGGCGTAGGCTTCGAGGTTCTTGTAGATTTCCGGCACCTTGCGGTACACACCCACGTTGCTGAACGTGGCCGTGTTGCGCTGGCCCCATTCGGTGGGGTTCTGGGTCTTCGCCTTGCCCATGCGCACCATGCCGGCCGTGAACGTCCAGATGTTGCGGGTGTAGCTGATGCCAGCCATGTAGTCGGTTTCGTTGGCCTTGTAGAGCTTCTGGTCCACGGCGTAGTTGAAGCCGCCCTGGTCCCAGTAGCAAGCGAAGCCGAAGGCCGACACGGGGCCGTAGTCACACTGCTGCTGCTGGCCCGACCATTCGCTGCGCTTGATGCCGTAGCTGAGCTTCCAGGTGGGGTTGAACCAGTGGTTGCCCTGCAGCACCAGCAGCGTCTCCGAAGGCGGACGGTAGCCAGTGGCGGCCGCTGGGCCATTCGTGTTGCCCTGCGCGCCGTAGAAGGCACCCTTGGCGAACGAGCTCTGCCGGCCACCCTTGGTGTCCTGATAGATGAGTTCAACGAGGTTCTTCTCGTTGCTGAACTGCACGAACAGTTCGGTCATGCGCGGCGAGGGCGGCGCTACTGTCGAGGCAGTGCGGTTGATGGGCGGGCGCTTGTCAGCGCGGCCCAGCGTGGCTTCGAAGCGAATCTTGCCGAGCGACATTTCGAATTCACGCGTGGCGTAGCGCACCGCTTCCGGGACGACGCCGTAGCCTGCGCCGCTTTCTGCCCAAGGGCTGGAAAGGCCGACGGGGTAGGCGAAGGAGTCTGAACGCGTCCAAGAACGCGTGGACATCTTGCCGACATCCAGGCTGCCGTAAGTGGGGTGCGAAACGCCCACGTACATGTCGATCATGTAGTGACCGAAGATGTCCGGGCCGCCGTTGCGCACGCGGCTGGTGCCACGGGCCTGAATCTTCACGGCGTTGTCGAACTCGTGGCTGAGGCCGAGCGTCAGCATGGCGAGGCCAAGGTTTGCCGTGGTGGCGCGCGTTTCACCGCCCTGGTTCAGCGGAGGATTAACGTTCGTCAGAACGCCACGCGGGTCGAACGAGGAAGGGTTCACCAGCGTCGGGGAGCAGTTGTCGCAGCGCGAGAACTCCTCCTTCACGAAGCCGGCGACTTCGAGTGGGCCGAACTGCTCTGCGGCGGCGGGGGCGGCGAGAAACGCCGCGCCCAGGGCGATGCAACCGGTATATGCCTTGAGGTTCACTGCGGTCTCCCGAATATCAATCTTGAACTTGTTCTTGAAAAATTGGTGAGCGTTGTGCGACGGGACTACCCGGCGCACAACGCTGCGGCTCATTTAGCTTAGCCGCCCAGGAAGCGGATGGGGCCGATGAAGAACAGCGTATCCACACCCAGTTCGTTCGGCGTCCCCCACGGGCCAGCGCACGAGAAGCCCGGGAAGATGCTGAGCTTGTTGTAGACGTTGGCAGCGTTCAGCGCCGAGGTGCCCGTAGCGGCACTGGCAAAGTCGAACGTTACCGTTTGCCAGCCAACCACCAGCGGCTGGTCCGTCTCGACGCTGATGCCAGCGTTCCCTGCATTTTCGAGCTTCATGCGCACGATCGGCGAAGCCGAAGGCGAGTAGATCTGCAGGCTGATACGCGTGGCCGTGGCCGAGAACGGCACCGCCGGGATGGTGAAATCCGCGGCCAGGCCGAACGTGGTGCCGGACCAGCAGAACGAGCGGTCCGGGCTGCCGCCGCGGCCGAGCTGGAACACATTGCCCGTGGGACCACCGGCCGGGTAGCTGCCGGCAGCCGCAATGCCACCACCTTCGGCGCCGAACGACGCGCTGGTCACAGCGGCGTTGTCGAAGTCGATGATGGTGTAGGCAACCGCACCAGTCGCCGGCGGCGGCGCCACCAGCGGCGGAGCCGAAGGCGCGTTAGCACCGATGAACGTGATGGGGCCCACGTAGAAATCCGCGTCCGCCGGAGCACCCGAACCACAGCTGAAGTTCGGGAAGATGGACAGCTTGTTGTACGTAGCGGCCGTGTTCAACGCTGCCGTACCCGGGGCCTGGTTGGCGAAGTCGAAGGTGAGCGTCTGCCAGCCCGCGGCCGTGGTGAGGACGTCCGTCTCCACCGTCACGCCAGCGTTGTTGGCATCTTCCAGCTTCAGCTTCACGTTCAGACCAGCGGCCGGCGCATGAATGCGCACAGTCATGGTGGTGGCGTTGGACGCGAACGGCACGGTGCCAATGGACAGCTTGTCGCCCACGGACGCCGTGGTGCCGGCCCAGCACTGGGCGCCGACCGGACGCGTAATCTTCAGCACCTGGCCCGTCGGGCCACCCGCCGGCACGCCGGTGGCGGTGATGACGGCAGACTCGTCACCGAACGGCGTAGCCGTGTAGGTGAGGCCGGCGGTGTTGAAGTCCAGCACCGCGTAGGAGCCAGTGGCCGGAGCCACGGCACCGAAGTAGCCAGCACCCGCGTAGAGGTCCGCGTTGCAGGCGGTGCCCGCAGCCGTGCCGCAAAGGCCGTAGCGCGCCGCACGAGCGCTGTCCCACAAGCCCCAGCCGTCGTCGTTGCCCTTCCAGCCTTCGTCGAAGGCGTCGAAGTAGAAGATGGCCTTGGGGGCGGTGGCGGTGCTGCGCTCCCAGGCGCGCATCAGGTCCATGTACCACTTCGCGTTCACGGCACGGGCGGTATAGCCTTCAATGGACGAAGCGCCATTCGTCTGGCGGGCCTTCCAGCCGGTTTCGCCGATGACGATGGGGCGGGTTGCGCCGACAGTCGCGAAGGAACCATCGGCCGTGCGATAGCTGTAGCCGGCGACGCCGTCGTAGCTGGCGGCAGCGAAGTCGCGTGAGGCAAGCATCATGGCTTGGGCACGGGCCGGGCCGGCAGCCACAGCCGTCTGCTGCCAATCCCAGCCAGCCGGGTAGCTCATCGGGTAAGTGTGGATCGACACGAAGTCGATCATTTGCACCACGGTGTCCGGCTTCGAGCCGTTGCCCGCGTGGCCGGAGAAGAAGGTGTGGTCGTCGTCTGCCGTGACCGGCTGCAACACCTGCGAGCGCACATTGCGCACGTAGCTGACCAAGCAGCTCACCGGCAGGTTGTTGGCGAACGAGGTTTCGTTGCCGACGCTGACCGTGGCGACGTTGGTGTAGGCGCGCGCCAGTTCAATGCCCTTGGTCATCTGCGCAGTGTTCACCGCGTCCGTGCAGGCAGGCGCGCTCGCGCCCTGCAGGTAGATGCCCAGCTGGAACTGCATCGCCGGGTAATTCGCGGCGGCGAGGCGGAGGACCTTGTCGCTAACGGCGTCGGAGCCGAACAGGCGGATGAGGTTGAAGCCAGCGCTGTTCATCAGACGCAGGTCTTCCAGCACCTGTGCATCCGTGGGGATTTCGCCAACGCCCGGGCCGCCAGCGCGGAAAGCGCCGTAGGCGATAGCCTTGCCCGTGTTGTAGATGGCCGGCAGGGCGCGCGCCACGAAGGTGGCGCAGGTGACTGCGACATTCGTGACGTTGGCGGAAACCGTGCCGGAAGCGTTCGCGATGGTGCAGGTCTGCCCGTCGGGGTGCGTCAGCACGGTGACGTTGTAGGGGCGGCCCGCGCCAACGCGCTGCGTGAACTGGAAGGTGCCGTTGGTGGCTGTGGCCAGGCTGTTGGTGCCGTTGTTCTGCAGGACCAGCGTGCCGGTCAAGCCGGACACCGTGCCGCCGACGGTGGCGTCGGAGACGCAGGTCACTGCGACGTTCGTGATATCTGCCGAAGCGCTGCCGCTACCGCTGCTGACCGTACAGAACTGGCCTGCGGGCTGCGTACCGACGGTGACCGCATAGGCGCTGCCGTTGGCGATGGACAAGCCGAACTTGAACGCGCCACTGGTGCTGACGGTAACGGTGTCGTTGCCGTTGTTGCGCAGGACCACGGTGCCGGCCAGTCCGGTGACGTTGCCGCCTACCGTGACGAAGGCCTTCTGGTTCGACCAGTTCCCACCACCGCCACAGGCGGCGAGGGCTAGCAAGGTGGCGAGGGTGGCAGCGCGGGCGGCAAAGCGGCCCGAAGTGCGCAGGAGGCGAGAGACGGTCGACATGAGGTTCACCGCTGGCTTCTTGGTGGAGGTGGAATTTGAAACCGCTTTCAAATTAGCCAAGCGAACGGGGGTTTGTCAATGCTTCCGCATCCGGCGCCAGATGCGGTAGCCTTCTGTCCAGTGCAGTGCTGGTTATTGGGCAGTGCAAAAAATGGAGTGCAATCGAATGCGGCGTGCGGACGCTGAGCAACCGGCGCAAAGCGGCGCGGAAGAGTCGGCGGTGACGTTGGAGATGGTGGCCCGCGAGGCTGGCGTCTCGCCCAGTACCGTGTCGCGCATTCTGAACGGCACGGCGCGCGTCCGCGACACCAAGGTGCGCGCGGTTCGGGCGGCTATTGCGAAACTCCAGTTCATGCCCAACAACGCGGCGCGAACGCTGGCCGGCGGGCGTTCCATGAGCATTGGCGTCGTCACGCAGGCCATCGACAGCCCGTTTTATGGTGAGGCGCTTGCCGCCATCGAAAAAGGTTTGTTGCGTTCGAATTACTCGGCGCTGTTCGTCAGTGGTCACTGGCGTGAATCCGATGAACGCAAGTGCATCGACCACCTGGTCAGTCGCCGGGTCGACGGCATTATTCTGGTTACCAGTTGTCTGCCGGATGCCGAATTACAGCGGCTTTCGCGCACTGTGCCGCTTATTCTTACGGGTCGGCAGGTCGAGGGCGAACGCATCCAGTGCCTAGATGCGGACTCCACGCCGGGTGCGCGTTTGGCCACCGATTATTTGATCGGCCAAGGGCATAAGCGCATTGCGTGCATTGGCGGCCCGGTGAACCATCCGGACGCCGAACAGCGCTTGGATGGCTACAAGGCGGCACTTTCCGCAGCGCGCCTTGCCTATGCCAAGCAGTTGGTGGTGGCAGGCGACTACTCCGACGCTGGCGGTTATGCCGCCATGAACCGCTTGCTGGACACGGGCGCACAGTTCACGGCTGTGTTTGCCGCGAATGACCAGATGGCGTACGGGGCCATGCTGGCCCTGCATCGCCGCGGGCTCGTGGTGCCACGCGACGTTTCGGTGGTGGGCTTCGATGACCTACCCACTTCGTCGTTTACCATTCCGCCGCTCACTACAGTGCACCGCGGTATTGCCGAGGTCGGGGAGAGTGCGGCGGAGGCCATGATAGAACTCGTCGAGGGGCGCTCTCCGCGCGTCCGTTTGGGCGGCGCCACGCTGGCCGTGCGCGAATCCACCCGCCCTCTGCGTTAGACGCACTGTTCCATGGGGCAGGTTTGACAGGCTGCAATGCCTATGTGCAAGATGGTTTCTTGAAAGCGGTTTCAGGAAACTGCACTGGAGTTCGTTCCAGTCCGGTTTTGGCCGCGCTCTCGACGCCCCCCCTGCGCAACGGTTTTTTCATGAATGCAGCGATTGACTCCTTGAAGCAACTCCCTTCTCCCGCATCGAGCGCCGCTCTTCTGGCTGGCCGCTTCCCTGGCGGATTTGTTTGGGGCACTGCCACCAGCGCCTTTCAGATAGAGGGCGCGGCGCGCGAAGGCGGCCGCGGAGATTCCATTTGGGATGTGTTCTGTCGCCAGTCCGGCACCATCTTGGATGGCGGTACGGGTGAGGTGGCCTGCGACCACTACCACCGGCTCGATGACGATCTCGACCTGCTTGTGAGTCTGGGGCTGCGTGCCTATCGCTTCTCCATCGCCTGGCCCCGCGTGCAGCCTGCAGGCTCCGGGGCGTGGAACGAGGAAGGCATGGCCTTCTACGACCGGCTTATTACCGGCTTGCTGGCGCGCGGCATTGCGCCGCACATCACCTTGTACCACTGGGACCTGCCGCAGGCACTGCAGGACGCCGGTGGTTGGGCGGCGCGCAGCACGGTAGACCGTTTTGTCGACTATGCCCGCGAGATAGGCCGGCGCTTCGGGGCACGGGTTGCCTCCATTGCTACCCACAATGAACCTTGGGTGGTCGCCATTCTCGGGCATGAAGTCGGCATCTTTGCGCCCGGCCTGCGTAGCCGCAGCACGGCTTACCAGACCGCCCATCATTTGCTGCTGTCGCATGGTCTGGCGCTGCGTGCTTTGCGTGGCGACGGGGTGGGTTGCCCGCTGGGCATCGTGCTCAACCAGTCGCCGAGTACGCCCGCGAGCGCGGCGCCTGCCGACGTGGCGCGTACTTGGTTGGAAGACGGCCTGCTGGTCCGTTGGTACATGGACCCCCTGTTCAAGGGCGAGTACCCGGCGGATGTGGTGGCGCACTTGGGTGAGGACGCCCCGCAGGTGGAGCCGGGTGATCTGGCGGCCATTAATGCGCCGCTCGACTTCATCGGTCTGAATTACTACACGCGCAATGTCGTTGATGCCAACGGCGTGGTGGACCCTGCCAAGTGCGGCACCGACCACACTGCCATGGGCTGGGAAATTCACCCGGACAGTCTGCGCGACCTGTTGCTGCGGTTACACAGCGACTACTCGCTGCCGGCCTTGTACATCATGGAAAACGGCGCGGCCTTCGACGACCAAGTGGTTGCCGGTGAGGTACGCGACACGCGGCGCGTGCACTACTTGGAGACGCATCTCGCAGCAGTGGCCGATGCCGTACAGGCGGGCGTGCCCGTGCGCGGGTACTTCGTTTGGAGCTTGCTCGACAACTTCGAATGGGCGCAGGGTTACACCAAACGCTTCGGCATTGTGCATGTCGACTACGCCACGCAGCAGCGTTTGCCCAAACAGAGTGCTCACTGGTATGCACAGTTGGTGGCAGCGCATCGCGATGCCGCCGCTGCGGCCCGGTCGCGCTGAACTAAGCCATGGTTGCAGCGCTTCCCGGTTGGCGGTTGGTGTGGAGCGACGAGTTCGACGCTCCTGAACTGGACTGGTCTCGCTGGGCGCCGCAACTCGGCAATGGTTTTTTTCACGGCCCCGAGCGCCACTGGGTGCCTGGCTGGGGAAATGGCGAACTGCAGTACTACACCGCAGAGCGCACCAACCTCGAAGTGGTTGACAGCTGTCTGTGCATTCGCGCTTTGCGCGAGGAGCGTGACGGTTGTGCCTACACCTCGGCCCGCCTACGCACGCGTACCGAAGACGGCAAGGCGCTATTCATGCAGCGCTATGGACGCTTCGAGACGCGCGTTAGCGCTCCCCTCGGGCGTGGCCTGTGGTCCGCGGTGTGGTTGTTGCCGCAGGATGAGGCTTACGGGCCTTGGCCCGCCTCGGGCGAAATCGATTTGCTCGAAATCGTGGGCGACCGTCCTGGCGAATACCTCGGTAGCCTGCATTTTGGCTCGAGCTTCCCGCAGCGCAGCCATGTGACGCATACCCATGGTTTCCCGGCAGGCGAGGGCGTGGACGGGTTCCACGACTATGCGCTGGAATGGGACCCGGGCGAAATTCGTTGGTACGTGGATGGCGAACTCTGGGCCAGCCAAAGCGCTTGGTGGAGTTGCAGTCGCCGCGAGGGTGATCGCGGCGTTCACGCGCGCGGCCCGGCGGACCTAAACGCTTGGCCCGCGCCGTTCGACCAACCATTTCACTTGCTGGTGAATCTGGCGGTAGGTGGTGGCTTGCCAGGATTGCCTGACGCGAGCACGCCGTTCCCGGCAGAAATGAAGATCGACTACATTCGCGTCTACGAGCGCGAGCCATAGCAGCGCACGCCTTTGCGCGTGCACAGAGGGGGGATGATGAATTCAACCACGGACAGTGGGCGCCTCAGTGTCACTGAGAAGTTCGGTTATGGTCTCGGCGACTTGGCCTCGAATTTCTTTTGGCAGATGTTCGCCATCTTCATCGCCAAGTTCTACACCGACGTTTTCATGCTCGGCGCCGCCACCATGGGCACCATGCTGCTCGTCACGCGGTTGGGCGACGCGTTCGTCGACCCCGTGGTCGGCGCTATTGCCGACCGCACCCGTACCCGTTGGGGCCGCTTCCGCCCGTGGTTGCTGTGGATGGCGCTGCCCATGGCCATTACCGCGGTGCTTACCTTCACCACGCCGTCCTTTGGTGGGCCGTGGAAGGTGGTCTACGCGTATGTGACGCTGAGCTTGATGATGGTGGCCTACTCCGCCATCAACATTCCGTACTCTGCGTTGCTTGGTGTGCTGACGCCGAGTTCCGCGGAACGCACTTCGGTCACTTCTTACCGTTTCTCCATGGCGCTCATCCCGGTATTCATCATCGTGGGCGCCTATTCCTCGCCCATGGCCATTGCGCGCTACTTCGATGGCAACGAAAACTCGCCGCACGGCTGGATGCTGGCGATGGCCATCTACTCGGCTATCGCGGTGTTGCTGTTCGTGGCCACCTTCCTGCTGACGCGCGAACGTGTGCAGCCCATTGCCGAAGCCCCGGCGGCGCTCGGCACCGACGTACGCGACCTGCTGCGCAATCGTCCGTGGGTGGTGCTGTCGGTAGTGGGCATTGCCGCCCTCACGCACTCGAACCTGCGTGGCACGGCCGGCGTGTTCTATTTCGAACAGGCAGTCACAGGCGGCAAGGCCTGGTTTGGCTCCATCATGACGAGCGGCGCCATCGCGTTCATCGTTGGTGTTATCGCCACGGGGCCGTTGGCACGCCGCATCGGCAAACGCCGTTTCTACATGGGCGCCATGTTCGCCACCGCCGTGGCTACTGCCGCGGTTTACTGGGTGCCTACCACCAGCCTCGCTGCAGTGTGGGTGGCGCACGTTCTGGTGAACTTGCTGGCCGCGCCCACGGCGCCGCTGGTGTGGGCCATGTATGCCGATACCGCCGACTACGGCGAATGGAAGGGCGGACGCCGGGCCACGGGCCTCGTGTTCTCGGCGGCCTCGTTCGCGCAGAAGTTGGGTTGGGCCATTGGCGGCGCCGCTGTGGGCTGGTTGCTGGCGTTCTTCAGTTACACGCCGGGCGTAACGCAGACCGCGTCGACCATCCACGGCATCACGCTCATGATGAGCCTGATTCCCGCGGTTCCGGCCTTGCTGGCCTGCGCGGCGCTGTATTTCTACGAGCTGGATGAACCCACCGTCGCGCGAATGGGGCAGGACTTGGCCGCTGCCCGCGGCGACGGAAAGTCCTGAAAGCGCAAGCAAAAATGCCGCCCGGCCCGCACGGAATCGATTGCGAGCCGGGGTGGCACCCCAGCAGACATAAAGTGATTTCCTGACGAATCCGTTGACAGGCGTCGGTGAGCGTTGTTAAGTTATTTTTGAAAGCGCTTTCGCGCGGAGGCACCATGAAGAGTATTGCCAGACTGTTCACCCTGTTCCTTGCCACGGCTGCCCTCGGGCTGCCCTTGACCGGTTGCGAGCCGGGCAATCCTTCGGCGAAGGCCATTCCCACGCTCTCCCGCATCGCGGTTTCGCC
>CALQLF020000046.1 GCA_943331345.2 Candidatus Planktophila lacus
CGGCCCGATGAGCTTCACATCGACGCCAGCAGCGACGAAGCCAGCCTCTAGAGCACTCTCGAAAAGATAGCCGGACACACGGGTGTCCTTGCCAATGAGCACCGAGCCGCCACCTTCGGGCGCCAACACCCGCGCTGCCGCACTGGCAAGCCGCAAGGCGAAGTCCACAGTCATGGGGTGGGTTCCCACCCGGCCACGAACACCATCGGTACCAAAATACTTTCGAGCCACCTGCTTCTCCCCATCCGCGCCGATTTCAGACGGCGCTGGAACCAATCTACTTATTCAACCCGCGGCAGCGAGCACCGCAGCAGCCAGCTTCACCGCATCCACGGTAGCCGCTACATCATGGGCACGCACTATATGCGCTCCGGCGCGAACCGCCAGCGCTGCGGCCGCCACGCTTCCGGCGAGCCGTTGGTCTACGGGCCTGCCGGTGACCGCGCCGACCGTGGATTTTCGCGACAGACCCACCAGCACCGGCACGCCAGGCGGCGTTGCCGCGGGGAGGTCGGCCAGCAAGCGGAGATTGTGGTCCAGGTTCTTGCCGAACCCGAAGCCGGGGTCGACGAGCAGACGGTCTTCCGCAATGCCCAAGACACGACAAGCCTCTAGCCGCGCTTGCAACCAGGCGCGCACTTCAGCGACCACGTCCGTGTAGTGAGGCGACTGCTGCATGGTGCCCGGCTCGCCTTGCATGTGCATGAGGCACACGGCCGCGTTCGACGCGGCGGCGGCCTCGAGTGCGCCGGGCAGGCGGAGGCCACGGACATCGTTGATGAGATGCGCGCCCGCGGCCGTAACCGCACGAATGACCGCGGGCTGACTGGTGTCGACGGAAATGACGATATCGAGTTCGCGGCGTAGGGCCTCGACTACCGGGACCACGCGCTGCAGTTCCTCCTCCACCGGGACGGCAGTGGCTCCGGGACGGGTGGACTCGCCACCCACATCGATGATGCCAGCGCCCTCCTCCACCATGCGACGGGCATGGGCAAGGGCAGCAGCCACGCCTTGGTGACGGCCGCCATCCGAGAAGGAATCGGGGGTAACGTTCAGCACGCCCATGACGACAGGCGCACCAAGCGCAAGACGGCGTTCGCCGCAGACCAACTCCCCGCGGGCCGATTCCCCGCGGAAAAAGTCTCCGCGGACCACGGAGATTAGTGCTGGCTCGCCGGATTGCTAACGTCTGGCGTCGCCGTAGGCGCGCCAGCGGAAGGCGGCGCCGGCGGCGGGGCATCTTCCCAGCCGGCCGGAACACGCGCTTCACCACCCGCCATGATGTCGGCGATCTGGTGCTCGTCGATGGTCTCGAACCTGATGAGGGCTTCAGCCATCTTATGCAGCTTCGCGACGTTGTCTGTGAGGATTTTGCGAGTGCGCTCGTAATTGGAGTCAATGAGGCGACGGACTTCTTCGTCGATGATGCGCGCCGTGTCGTCGGAGACCTGCTTATGCTGACCCATGGAACGCCCGAGGAAAACCTCGCCCTCTTCTTCCGTATAGGTCTGCGGGCCGAGACGATCCGACAGGCCCCAGCGCGTGACCATGTTGCGGGCCAGTTCTGTGGCGCGCTCGATGTCGTTAGAAGCACCCGTGGTGACTGCATCCAGGCCGAAGATGAGTTCTTCCGCGACGCGGCCACCGAACAAGGTGGAGATACGGCTTTCCAGGCTACGCTTGCTGCTGCTGTACCGGTCTTGCTCGGGCAGGAACATGGTGACGCCTAGCGCACGGCCACGCGGAATGATGGTGACCTTGTAAACCGGGTCGTGCTCGGGAACGACGAGGCCCACGATGGCGTGGCCAGCCTCGTGGTAAGCGGTGTTGCGCTTTTCCGTGTCACTCATGACCATGGACTTGCGCTCGGCGCCCATCATGATCTTGTCTTTGGCGCGGTCGAATTCTTCCATGGTGACCACGCGCTTGTTGAAACGCGCGGCAAACAGTGCCGCCTCGTTCACCAAGTTAGCGAGGTCCGCACCGGAGAAGCCCGGCGTACCACGAGCAATGACGCTCGGCTTCACGTCGTCGCCCAGCGGCACTTTGCGCATGTGGACTTTGAGAATCTGCTCACGACCACGCACATCGGGGAGGCCGACCACCACCTGGCGGTCGAAACGGCCCGGGCGCAACAGCGCTGGGTCCAGCACGTCGGGGCGATTCGTGGCGGCGATGACGATGATGCCCTCGTTGCCTTCAAAGCCATCCATCTCCACGAGGAGCTGGTTCAGGGTTTGCTCGCGCTCATCGTGCCCGCCGCCGAGACCGGCGCCACGGTGCCGACCCACGGCGTCAATTTCGTCGATGAAGATGATGCACGGGGCATGCTTCTTGGCTTGTTCGAACATGTCGCGGACGCGCGAGGCGCCGACGCCAACGAACATCTCGACGAAGTCCGAACCGGAGATGGTGAAGAACGGCACCTTGGCTTCGCCGGCGATGGCGCGGGCAAGCAGCGTCTTGCCGGTGCCGGGGCTACCCACCATGAGCACGCCCTTGGGAATCTTGCCGCCGAGCTTCTGGAACTTGGAGGGGTCTTTGAGGAAATCGACGATTTCCTTCACCTCTTCCTTGGCCTCGTCCACGCCAGCGACGTCAGCGAAGGTGACGGTGATTTGGTCTTCACCGAGCATGCGGGCGCGGCTCTTGCCGAAGGACATGGCACCGCGGCCATTGCCGCCGCCCTGCATCTGGCGCATGAAATAGACCCAGAGGCCAATGAGCAGCAGCACTGGGAAGCTGTTCAAGAACAGCTGCATGATGAGGCTGGGCTTTTCCGGGGGCACGCCCTGGAAGTTCACGCCATGGGAGCGGAGCTCGCCAACGAGCGCGGTGGGGTTGCCGCTTTCGACGTTGAAGGTTTGGAACGACTGGCCACTGGCCGTCTTGCCGACGATGACTTCTCCGCGCTCACCGCGGAACTCCACCGTGCGCACATTGTTGTTCTTGACCTCGGCCAGGAACTGCGAATAGGCCATGGGCTCGGGGGCAGCCGTTTTGCCATTGAAGGTCTGGACGATCATGAGGAGGGCCACCGCGATGGCTACCCAGATGAAAATATTCTTGGTCAGGTCTTTCAACTTTGCTCCTCGGGCAGCAAGGCCCGGCGCCGCCGCGGCGCACCTTAGACGACTCTACACCCCACGCCGGCCTGTCGCCAGCAAGTAGATTTCGGAACTTCGAGCCCGTGACGCCTTTGGCTTTTTCATCTTAACGGCACCATATTGGGACCGGGCAGCCTTGACGAACGGGTCGAAACCTTCTCCTTGGAACACCTTCGACAGAAACGCGCCCCCCGGTTTGAGAGTTTTGGCAGCGAACTCGAGCGCGAGTTCCGCCAAATACATGGACCGGGGCTGGTCGACGGCGTCTACTCCCGACATGTTGGGGGCCATGTCGGACAAAACAAGGTCAACCGGACGGCCACCCAACAGGGCCAGAAATTCGTCATAAACCTGCTCCTCCCGGAAGTCGCCTTCCACGAAGGTGACCCCGTTCACTCCCTCCATGGGGAGAATATCGAGGGCGAAAATGGCCCCGTTGCCGTCGCCCTGGCCCGACCCTTGCAGGTAACGGGCCACGTACTGGCTCCAGCCGCCCGGGGCGGCGCCGAGGTCTACGACCACCATGCCTGGGCGGAACAGCTTCTCGGCGCGGGCAATCTCTTCCAATTTGTACACGGCCCGCGAACGCCAACCCTCGGCACGAGCGCGCTTCACGAACTCGTCGTTGTGGTGTTCGTCCAGCCAACGGCTACTGCTCTTGCTGCGATTCGTCATGGGTCAACCTGCCCTGCCGTATACTGCCGCCATGGAACTTTCGGAAAACCAGAAAAAACACCTGCGCCGCTTGGGGCATGCCCTGAAGCCGGTCGTCATGCTCGGCCAACACGGCCTGACCGAGGCCGTCACCCGCGAAATGGACTTGGCCTTGGACCACCACGAACTCATCAAGGTGAGTGCCCGCGTGGGCGAGCGCGAGGACCGGGACACCGCGCTGCAGGCGCTGGCGGACAGCACGAAGAGCACGCTGGTGCAACGCATCGGCCACGTGGGCCTGTTTTTCCGGCCGAAGCCGAAACTCAGCCGCATCGTCCTGCCGTCCACCTGAAGCTCCGGGGCAAACGCCCCGGCGGTCTTGCTAAATTTCGTGCCGTGCGCGCCAATCACCTTGCGCGGCGCACCACTAGCCAGGCGAGCGCCGCGCTGGCCAGCAGGTAAAGTACAGCAGATTCTCCGTGTAGCAAGGCGAACGCATGGTTCAACGAAGCGTTTTGCTGCCCGGCGGCGTGGGCCGCTGCCCGTGCGATATCCATTTTCGGCCGCAGGTAATTTTCGCTGATGAGTGGCGTGGCCATGGCCAGCAACAGCACCCACAGCGTCAAGCGGTCTAAGCGGCGGGCGCGGTACCACGCGTAGGCAGTCAAAAGGCCCGCCACCAACCCACCCCAGGCAAGGCCACGAAACAGCACGGCGGCCAAATCACCAGCCAGCACGGGACCTGCGTCCGGCTCCACCACGCGGAAGACCGCTGGCGCCACCCAAGCCACCACCGCCCACATGGCTCCTGCCCAGGCAGTGAGCGCGAGACGGGAAGCGCCTTCCAGCAAGGCAGCGGCACGCGCTTGCATGGAGCCGCTCATTCGTAGCGGACGTTAACGATGACGAAGGACTTACGCCCGCCGGGAGCGTCGAACTCCACCTCATCGTCCTTGAGCTTGCCGATGAGCGCCCGCGCAATGGGCGAAGTGATAGCGATGAGATTCATGCGGATATCCGCCTCGTCTTCGCCTACCACTTGGTAAGTAGTGGTTTTGCCAGTGTCGTTGTCTTCGATCTCGACCGTGGCCCCGAAGATGACCTTGCCGGTCTGGGGCAGCTTCGCGACATCGATGATCTCTGCCATGGACAAGCGGCCTTCAATCTCGCCGATGCGCCCTTCGATGAAGCCCTGCTGCTCGCGAGCGGCATGGTATTCAGCGTTCTCCGACAGGTCACCGTGGCCACGCGCCTCGGCGATAGCCTTGATGACCGTCGGGCGGTCTTCGCTCTTCAATTTCTTCAGTTCCGCACGCAAGCGCTCGGCGCCGCGGGCAGTGATGGGACGACGATTACTCACGCTTCCAACTCCCGATGGAGGTCCTGCAGGCGGTTGACCGCCACCTCGTCCAGATGGTCGAGCGCATCGCAGGTAGCCAGCGCGCCCGGCAGGGTGGTGTAGTAAGTCACACGACGGGCAACGGCTTCGCGGCGGATGGAACGCGATTCGCGCACCGCCTGCTTGCCTTCCGTCGTGTTCACGATGAGCTGGATCTCGTCGTTCATGATCATGTCGACGCAGTGCGGCCGGCCCTCGCGGACCTTGTTCACACGACGGCACGCGAGGCCAGCGGCATCAAGCACGTCGGCGGTACCGTGGGTCGCCACGATTTCGAAGTCGTGGGCTATCAAGCGCCGCGCCAGTTCGACTGCCGCCGTCTTGTCACGATCGCGCAGCGACAGGAAGGCCCGGCCACTGCGCGGCAAGGTGACATTCGAGCCAGACTGCGCCTTGGCGTAGGCCTCGCCAAAGCTGCGGCCCGTGCCCATCACTTCGCCCGTGGATTTCATCTCGGGCCCGAGGATGGGGTCGGCATCCGGGAACTTGTTGAATGGGAACACCGCTTCCTTCACAGAGAAGAATGGCGGAATGCGCTCATCGAGAGTGCCCTGCTCAGCCAGCGTACGACCAGTCATGACACGCGCCGCGACCTTGGCGAGCGGACGACCGATAGCCTTGGAAACGAACGGCACCGTGCGGGAAGCACGCGGGTTTACCTCAAGCACGTACACCACACCATTCTGGATGGCGAACTGCACGTTCATGAGGCCGACCACTTTGAGCGCCAGCGCCATCTTGCGAGTCTGATCGCGTAGTTCGTCTTGCACTGCCGCGGACAGCGAATACGGAGGCAGCGAGCAACTCGAGTCACCGGAGTGAACGCCGGCCTGCTCGATGTGCTCCATGATGCCGCCGATGAGTACGTCCTTGCCGTCGCAGATGGCATCGACGTCAACCTCGATGGCCAAGTCGAGGAAGCGGTCCAGCAGCACGGGGCTGTCGTTGGATACCTTCATCGCTTCGGTCATGTAGACGCGCAGGTCGTCTTCGTTGAAGACTACTTCCATGGCGCGGCCACCCAACACATAGCTCGGACGAACCACCAGCGGGTAACCGACTTCACGCGCCAGACGAACAGCGGATTCTTCATCACGCGCGGTGGCATTCGCAGGCTGCTTCAGCCCGAGTTCCTGGATGAGCACTTGGAAGCGCTCGCGGTCTTCGGCAACATCGATAGCGTCCGGCGAAGTGCCGATAATGGGCGCGCCCGCCGCGGCCAGTGCTCGCGACAGCTTCAGGGGCGTTTGGCCGCCGTACTGAACGATGACACCGACCGGCTTTTCCTTCGTGATGATTTCCATCACGTCTTCAAACGTGAGCGGTTCGAAGTACAAGCGGTCGGAGGTGTCGTAGTCCGTGGAGACGGTCTCGGGGTTGCAGTTCACCATGATGGTCTCGTAGCCATCTTCGCGCAGCGCGAGAGCGGCATGGACGCAGCAGTAGTCGAACTCGATACCCTGACCAATACGATTCGGGCCACCGCCAAGAATCATGATCTTCTTGCGGTCCGACGGCGCTGCCTCGCACTCTTCTTCGTAGGTGGAGTAGAGGTAGGCCGTCGACGTGGCGAACTCGGCGGCACAGGTGTCTACGCGCTTGTAGACCGGGTGCAAACCGAAGCTGATGCGCAGGTCGCGAACGACGGACTCCGCCACTCCCAGTAGCCGGGCCAAGCGCGCATCGGCAAAGCCCTTGCGCTTCAGAGTCCGCAGGCGAACAGCATCCAGTGAAGCCAACCCGCCAGCAACTACTGCCGCTTCCTCGACGATGAGGTCCTCGATTTGCGCCAGGAACCAGGGGTCGATGGCGGTGGCGGCGAACACTTGCTCGCGCGTCCAGCCGTCGCGGAAGGCATCAGCCACATACAGCAATCGGTCGGGGCCGGCATGACGCAGTTCGTAGTCCAACTTCTCGCGTTGTTCCACCGTGAGAGCTTGGCGCCCGGAGTTGGGGAAGCGCTCCGTGAAACCGTCAAGGCCGGTCTCGAGACTCCGCAGCGCCTTGTGCAGGCTCTCCTGGAGGGTGCGACCAATGGCCATGGCCTCGCCCACCGACTTCATCTGCGTCGTTAGGCGAATGTTCGCACCGGGGAACTTCTCGAAAGTGAAACGCGGCACCTTGGTGACCACGTAGTCGATAGCCGGCTCGAACGAGGCTGGCGTTGCGCCGCCGGTGATTTCGTTGCGCAGTTCGTCGAGCGTGTAGCCCACGGCCAGCTTAGCCGCCACCTTGGCGATGGGGAAACCCGTGGCCTTCGAGGCCAGCGCAGAGGAACGTGACACGCGCGGGTTCATCTCGATGACGATCATCTCGCCATTCGCCGGGTTGATGGCGAACTGCACGTTCGAACCACCCGTATCCACGCCGATCTTGCGCAGCACCGCGAGGCTCGCGTCGCGCATGCGCTGGTATTCCTTGTCCGTCAGCGTCTGCGCCGGCGCCACCGTAATGGAGTCGCCGGTGTGCACGCCCATCGGGTCGAGGTTCTCGATGGAACAGATGATGATACAGTTGTCCGCACGGTCGCGGACCACTTCCATCTCGTATTCCTTCCAGCCAAGCACGCTCTGTTCGAGCAGCACTTCACTGGTTGGGGAAGCCGCCAGACCGCGCCCCACGATTGCTTCAAATTCCTGACGATTGTAGGCAATGCCACCACCCGAACCGCCCATGGTGAACGACGGGCGGATAACCGTCGGGTAGCCGATGTCAGGCTGAGCGGCGATGGCCTCTTCCATGGTGTGCGCCACGCGCGCTAGCGGCGTCGCGAGGCCAATGTCCGTCATCGCCTGTTTGAACAGAGCGCGATCCTCGGCCATGTCGATGGCCTCGCGCGAGGCACCAATGAGCTCGCAACCGAACTTCTCGAGCACGCCTTCGCGCACCAAATCGAGAGCGCAGTTCAGTGCCGTCTGTCCACCCATCGTGGGCAGCACTGCGTCGGGACGCTCTTTTTCGATGATGCGAGCGACCGTACGCCAGTTCACCGGCTCGATGTAGATGGCGTCCGCGCTCTCCGGGTCCGTCATGATGGTGGCGGGGTTGGAGTTGACGAGGATGACCCGGAAGCCTTCCTCACGCAGGGCCTTGCAGGCTTGGGCGCCGGAGTAGTCGAACTCGCAAGCCTGCCCGATGACGATGGGGCCCGCGCCGATGATAAGGATGCTATGTATGTCGTTACGTTTTGGCATGGCTCAGCCCTCGCCTGCGGGACGCGCCGACGTAGGCCCACGGTGGTCCAGACGGCGCTGCATCAGTTCGAGGAAATGGTTGAACAGTGGCTTCACATCGCGCGGGCCGGGAGCGGCTTCCGGGTGACCTTGGAAGCTGAACGCCGGACGGTCGGTGAGCTCAATGCCTTGCAAGGAGCCATCGAACAGCGACCGATGCGTGGCGCGAACATTCGCCGGCAGGGTCGCTTCGTCCACGGCAAAGCCGTGGTTCTGGCTGGTGATGAGCACCTGCCCGGTCCGCAAATCCTGCACGGGGTGGTTGGCACCGTGGTGACCAAACTTCATCTTCAGCGTCTTCGCACCCGTGGCGAGGCCAAGCAGCTGGTGCCCAAGGCAGATGCCGAACACCGGGATGTCCGTCATGAGGAAGTCGCGGATGGCATTGATGGCATAAGTGCAGGGCTCCGGGTCGCCGGGGCCATTCGAGAGGAAGATGCCATCGGGATTCAGCGCTAGCACTTCAGCCGCAGGTGTCTGCGCCGGCACCACCGTGATACGGATGTTGAGGTCCGCGAGATAGCGCAGGATGTTCCGCTTGATGCCGAAGTCGTACGCGACGACATGCAGACGCTCGCTGGTCCGTAGCGACGGGTGCAAGGCCGCGGGGGTGGTCTCGTCGTGCCACACGCTGCCCTCGTTCCAGGCATACGGCTCGCGGGTGCAAACCACCTTCGCTAGGTCCATGCCCTTCAAGCCCGGGAACAAGCGCGCCGCGCGCACCGCAGCGGCCTCGTCCACGTTCTCGCCGGTCATGATGCAACCGGCCTGCGCGCCCTTCTCGCGCAACACGCGGGTGAGGCGGCGGGTATCGATGTCGGCGATGGCGACCACCTTGCCTCTCTCCAGAAAGCTCTGGAGGGACTCCGCCGCGCGCCAACTGCTGTGCAGCAGGGGCAGGTCGCGGATGATGAGGCCAGCGGCGTGAATGGCGCTGGATTCCATGTCCTCGGCATTCGCACCGGTATTGCCGATGTGGGGATAGGTCAGGGTCACCATCTGCCGGGAGTAGGAAGGGTCCGTGAGGATTTCCTGGTAACCGGTCATGGCGGTATTGAACACCACCTCGCCCGTGGTGTTTCCTCTGGACCCAACCGAAATACCCCGGAAGATCGAACCGTCTTCCAAGGCCAACACTGCAGGTATCGTCACGGGCGCTCCAACCGTCAAGGGGCGGTACGTACGGCGCTCGGCGTCGGACGCGGCGCGCATACGAAAAGCGGGTGGAACCGTAAGGCCCCGCCCGCTATACCACCGAAGAACTGAACTCTTGCGATTAGGGAGACAGTTTACCGCCCCAGACCCAGAACGTCACGCATTGAATACAACCCGGGCCCTCTTTCGGCAGCCAGCCACTGGGCGGCCCGCAAAGCCCCCCGGGCGAAGGTGAGACGGTCCGTGGCCCGGTGGCCCAGTTCCAGCCGTTCGCCGGTGCCGCAGAACAGCACCGTATGCTCCCCCACAATGTCCCCAGCCCGGACCGTGGCAAAGCCGATGGCCCCGGGCGGGCGCGCCCCCGTCTGCCCTTCACGGGCATAAACGGCGCTGGCAGCCAGGCTACTACCCCGGGCGTTCGCCGCTACCTGCCCCAACCGCACGGCCGTGCCCGAAGGGGCATCCAGCTTGTGCTTGTGGTGGGCCTCGAAAATCTCGATGTCGTAGTCCGCCGGCAAGGCGGCGGCGGCCTGCGCCACCAATTCGAGCAGCAGGTTCACCCCCAAGCTCATATTTGGCGCATGCAGCACCGGCACACGGGACGCAGCGGCGGCCATGGCCTCCTCAGCGACCAGATCCAGGCCGGTAGTCCCCACCACCACCGGCACCCCGACTGCAACGCAGGCAGCCAGATTGTCGTGCAGCGCCGCCGGCAGCGTGAAGTCGATAGCCACGGCGGCACCCGCCAGCGCTTGAGCACGGTCGGCGGTGACCACCACGCCAGTGGCCGGGGCTTGCGAAGGCGCACCAGCGTCCTGGCCGAGGTAGGGGCTACCGTTGGATGCGAGCGCGCCGCTCAGATGCAGGCCCAGTGCTTGGGCCGCCGGCTCCTGCAGCGCCCGGACCAGCGACTGACCCATGCGGCCGCTGATGCCCAGCACGGCTATGCCACCGCCCGAAATGACCGAACCGCTGGTCACTTGCCCTTCTCCTCAGCGTCAAACAGGTTGCGCTCGAAGAACTTCTTCACGCCGCTAAGCCAGCTTTCCTCACGGGGAGCGTGGCTGCCCCCGGAGCCACGCAGGCTATCGTCGAATTTACGCAGCAAGTCCTTCTGCTCGCTGGTGAGTTTGACCGGCGTTTCCACCACGACGGTGCAGTGCAGGTCACCCTGCGGGCCACCGCGAACTGGAGAAACCCCCTTGCCGCGCAGGCGGAAGACCTTGCCAGACTGGGTTTCCGCGGGGATGGTGATATTCGCCTGACCATCCAGCGTGGGCACTTCGATCTTGCCACCGAGCGCCGCAGTGGCGAACGGAATAGGCACCTCGCAGAAGAGGTGGGCCTCTTCGCGGGTAAAGATGGGGTGGTCGCGGACGACTATGTCGACGTAGAGATCGCCGGCCGGGCCACCGTTGCGCCCGGAACCGCCCTTCCCCGACTCGCGCAAACGGTCGCCGGTGTCTACACCGGCCGGAATGCGCACCTGCAGCGTCTTGGACAAGTTGCGACGACCTTGGCCGTAACAATTGTCGCAAGGCTGCTTGATGATGCTGCCTCGGCCACGGCACTGCGGGCAGGGTTGCTGCACCACGAACGGGCCCTGGCGCATACGCACCTGCCCCTGACCACCACAGCTTTCGCACTGCACCGGCTTGTGGCCCTTGGCCGCGCCCGTGCCACTGCAAGTTTCGCATTCGCAGGGAACTTCGATGCTGAACTCGGCGGTATGGCCGAACACTGCTTGTTCGAGGTCGAGGGCCAGTTCGTAGCGGAGGTCTTCGCCGCGGTAGACCTGGCGTCCGCCGCCGCCGCCGCCACGACGACCACCACCAAAGATATCGCCGAACACTTCACCGAACAGATCGCCGAAGGCATCTGCCCCACCACCGCCGAACCCACCGCCGCCACGCGACTGGTCCAATCCGGCATGACCATGACGGTCGTAAATGGCTCGCTTTTGCGTATCGGATAGGATTTCGTAGGCTTCCTTGGCTTCCTTGAAGGACTCCTCGGCTTCCTTGTTGTCCGGGTTGCGGTCCGGATGGTGCTTCTGGGCCAGCCGACGATAGGCCTTCTTGAGGTCTGCCTCCGGGGCATCCTTTGCAACACCCAGAACTTCGTAATAGTCGCGCTTCGACATGCCCTTCCCCGCCCTGTCGCCTTGAACATGACGAGGCCGGAAGTGGTTACCCACCCCCGGCCTGTTGGTCCGGCTCCGTGGAACCGCCGACGTTTCGGCTAGCTCTCAGACTTGTTTTCCGGACTCGAATTCCTGAACGCGTATGCGGCGTTCAGTCCTTCTTCTTCACTTCCTCGAACTCTGCGTCGAGGACATCGTCCTGCGCCGCAGCGCCACCCGCAGTCGCTTCAGCACCGGGGGCACCTTCAGCACCACCGGCCTGAGCGTACTGCATCAGCCCGGCGGCCGCCTGCGCCAATGCTTCTGCCTTGGTCTTGATGGGCTCGATTTCGTCCTTGCCCATGGCGTCCTTGACGTCGCCCATGGCGGCTTCGACCTTGCCGCGGTCCGCTGCAGGCACCTTGTCGCCAAGGTCCTTCAACGTAGACTGCACCTGGTGCACAAGAGCGTCCGCCTTGTTGCGCTCTTCCACCAACGCGCGGAAGCGCTTGTCTTCCTCGGCATGGGCTTCGGCGTCGCGCACCATGCGCTGAATCTCTTCGTCCGACAGACCCGAAGACGCCTTGATGACGATCTTCTGTTCCTTGCCGGTGCCCTTGTCCTTCGCCGACACGTTCAGGATGCCGTTGGCGTCGATGTCGAAGGCGACCTCGATCTGCGGCGTGCCACGCGGCGCAGGCGGAATGTCCTGCAAGTCGAAGCGACCGAGCAGCTTGTTGTCGGCAGCGCGCTCACGCTCGCCCTGCAGTACCTGAATGGTGACCGCTGGCTGATTGTCGTCCGCGGTGGAGAAGACCTGCTGAGCCTTGGTGGGGATGGTGGTGTTCTTCTCGATGAGTTTCGTCATGACGCCACCGAGGGTTTCAATGCCCAGCGACAGCGGCGTAACGTCGAGCAGCAACACGTCCTTGACCTCACCGGCCAGCACGCCGCCCTGCACCGCAGCGCCTACCGCCACGGCCTCGTCAGGGTTCACGTCCTTGCGCGGCTCCTTGCCGAAGAAGTCCTTCACACGCGCCTGCACCAACGGCATACGCGTCTGGCCGCCTACGAGGATGACCTCGGCGACATCATTGGTGGAAACACCGGCGTCCTTGAGCGCAATGCGGCAGGGCTCGATAGTGCGCGCCACCAACTCTTCCACCAAGCTTTCCAGCTTGGCGCGCGTGATCTTGATGGCCAAGTGCTTCGGGCCGGAGGCATCCGCCGTGATGTACGGCAAGTTGATTTCCGTCTGCTGCGCAGAGGAAAGCTCAATCTTCGCCTTCTCGCCGGCTTCCTTCAGGCGCTGCATGGCCAAGGGGTCCTTGCGGACATCCACACCGGATTCTTTCTTGAACTCTTCGGCGATGAAGTCGATGACGCGCTGGTCGAAGTCTTCACCACCGAGGAAGGTGTCACCATTGGTGGAGAGCACTTCGAACTGGCGCTCGCCATCTACTTCGGCGATTTCGATGATGGACACGTCGAAGGTGCCGCCGCCCAAGTCGTACACGGCAATCTTGCGGTCGCCACCGGACTTGTCGAGGCCGTAGGCCAGCGCGGCCGCAGTCGGCTCGTTGATGATGCGCTTCACCTCAAGACCGGCGATACGACCAGCATCCTTGGTGGCCTGACGCTGCGAGTCGTTGAAGTAAGCAGGTACCGTGATGACGGCTTCGGTGACCGGCTCGCCAAGGAAGTCTTCGGCGGTCTTCTTCATCTTCATGAGAACGCGGGCGGCCACTTCGGGCGGCGCCATGGCCTTGCCCTGCGCTTCCACCCAGGCGTCACCATTCGCGTTCTCGACAATCTTGAACGGCGAGTGCTGCAGCGCCTTAGCCACTTCCTTGTCCTTGAAGCGGCGGCCGATGAGGCGCTTGACCGCATACAGGGTGTTCTGGGGGTTGGTGACGGCCTGACGCTTGGCGGACTGACCCACCAGCACTTCGTCATCCTTGGTGAAAGCGACGATGGACGGCGTGGTGCGGTCGCCCTCGCTGTTCTCGATGACGCGCGGCTTGCCGCCTTCCATGATCGCCACGCACGAATTCGTGGTGCCGAGGTCGATACCGATAACCTTGCCCATGCTCATTCCTCCACAAGAAACCATTTGATTCGTTGACCGGACAATGCCGGGGATTGACTGGCGTTATGGGGGGCAACCCGGAAGCTTCAAGGGGCGCGAGCGACGATGACGCGCGCGGGACGCACCAAACGGCCGTGCAACAGCCAGCCACGCTGCACCACCATGATGACGGTGTCCGGCGGCACTTCGCTGGTAGGCTGCGCCACCATGGCCTCGTGGTGTTCCGGGTTGAACGGCTGGCCAGTGGGGTCTACCACCTGCAAACCGGCCGACTCGAATGACTTCTCCAGCAGCCTCAGCGTGGCCTGCTGGCCCTCCAGCAAGCTCTTGGCATCGGCGTTCTGCTGGGCACCAGCGAGCAGCAGGCTGTCCGCCACGGGCAGCAGGTCCTTCACAAAACGTTCCACGGCGAAGTTGCGGGCCTGCTCCACATCGCGGCCGGCGCGACGGCGAATGTTTTCCTGCTCGGCCACGGCGCGTAGCGCCTGGTCATGAGCTGCAGCGGCTTTGGCCTCCGCGGCGGCCAAACGTGCGGTCAGGTCTTCAAGGCTTCCGGGAAATGGCACGACGTTGTCCGGCGCGACATCGCCCCCCACGAAATAAGGGGACTCAGGCTGGGCGGGGGGTAATTCGGACATGGTGCTTGGCTCCGGCTCGACAGGACGAGCCGCGGAGGATGGGGCCAGCAGCCCCGCAATTCAAGGACAGCCGCGCGCTTCAGGCGCCGCGCAGGGCCGAACCCAGCAATTTCGCCGTGATGTCCACGATGGGAATGACGCGCTCATAGGCCATACGGGTGGGACCGATGACCCCCAGAACCCCCACCACCTGGTCATCCACAGCGTACGGTGCCGTGACCAGGCTTAGGTCGTCCAGCAACCCAAAGCCGCTTTCCTGCCCAATGAAAATCTGCACGCCCTCGGCATGGACGCATTGGTCCAGCAGGTGGAGCAAGTCGCGCTTCTCGTTGAAGGCCTCGAACAGGCGGCGCAGGCGGTCGACATTGGACAGCCCGCCGTAGCCCATGAGGTTGGTCTCGCCCGCCACCAGCATGTCCACTTCGGGCGCTGCCGAGCGCGCCGGCTGGAACACCTGCTGCGCCATGGAGATGGCGTCCTGCATCATCTGGTTCATGGTGCTGCGCGTGTCCTGCAACTCGCGCAGCAAGGCTTCGCGCACATGGTGCACCTCCCGCCCCCGGAACTGTTCGTTCAACCAACCCGCGGCTCGGCGCAGCTCTTCGGGGCCGAAGCGACGTTCCACCTGCAGGATACGGTTCTGCACCTCGGTGCCGTTCACGACGAGGATGGCCAGCACGCGGTTTTCAGACAGCGGCAGGAATTCGATTTGGCTAACCGCCATATGGGCAGGGCGTGGCAGCGTGACTACGCCGGCCATTTGCGTCAGATGCGACAACATTTGGGAAGCCGTCACCACCAGCGACTTTGGAGCGTCCAAACCCGGCTGCAGGCGGCGTCCGAGTTCCGCAGCCTCCGGAGCGCTTTCCGCCATGGCGGCGCCACCACCGTGGCGCATCAGGGCGTTCACGAAAAACCGATAACCCTTGTCGGTGGGTACGCGCCCCGCTGAGGTGTGGGGCGAGGCCACGAAGCCCAAGTCTTCTAGGTCCGCCATGACATTGCGAATAGTGGCACTGCTGATGGTGAGACCGGATTCACGGGAAAGCGTGCGGGACCCGACGGGCTCCCCGTCGCGGATATAGCTTTCCACCAGCACCCGCAACAAGTGCGAGGACCGTTCGTTCAACTCATCGCCACCATCAGTTCGCATACGCAGTTCGCATAGGGCACCCGAGCCCTCCAGTAGTCCGACGACTTCCAGCCGTGTTTCGCATCATACCGCGCAAGAATGCGCTGTCCCGCCTGACATCGCCCCATGTTATAAGTTTGCCCTAACGCGGCCTGTTTCCGGACGCGTCACTGCAGGTTGCCCGCGTGTTCCAATCCGTCGCCCTGGTGGGCCGTGCCGACGACGAACGCATCACCACGTTGGTGGCGGATATCGCCAGCCATCTGCACGCCCGTGGGCGACAGGTATTGGTCGACCCGGCACTGGCCAACGGCCTGCCCGCCTACGTCAACCGCGTCCCAGAGGCGCATTTCGCCAACACGGCGGAGTTGCTGCTGGCCATCGGCGGCGACGGCACCTTGCTCCATGCGGCGCGCCTGGCACTGGCCGCCCCGGAGCCCTGCCCGGTGCTCGGCGTGAACCGTGGTCGCCTTGGCTTTCTGGCAGACATCCGCCCCGGAGAAATGGCGGACCGTCTGGACGAAGTGCTCGGCGGCGATTTCGAACGTGACGAACGCCGGTTGCTGGAAGCGCGACTGGAAACCCCCGGCACCTCCGCGCGCTCCATGCTCGCCCTGAACGATGTGGTGCTGCAGAACGACCAACCCGGCCGCATGCTCGACCTCGAGTCTTCGGTCGACGGCCGCTACGTGAACACTCACGGTGGCGACGGACTCATTGTGGCCACTGCCACTGGCTCCACGGCCTATGCGCTGTCCTGTGGCGGCCCCATTCTCCAACCAGACCTCGATGTCATCGTGGTGGTTCCCATTTGCCCCCACACCCTCAGCGACCGCCCCTTGGTGCTGCGACGCGAGTCTCGGGTAGAGGTGCGCTTGGTGCCGCGCGCGCGGGCCCGTGCGGTGGTTATCTGCGACGGCGTCACGCTGGGCGAAATGGTCCCCGGCGGGCTACTCACCGTTGGCCCTTCTTCGGCGCGGCTGGCACTGTTGCACCCGCCCGGCTACGACTATTTCCGCGTCCTGCGCTCGAAGCTCCACTGGGGCCGCGGCGCGCACCCGCTACCCCAAGACGGCCCCTCGGACTAACCCCCGCCAAACGCCATGCTTACCCATCTCTCCATCCGCGATTTCGCCATCATCGATGCCGTTGACCTCGAACTGCGGTCCGGGCTGACGGCGCTCACCGGCGAAACCGGCGCCGGCAAGTCCATCTTGGTCGATGCCGTCATGCTGGCCATTGGCGGCCGGGCCACCGCCGATGTCGTTCGTCACGGCGCCGAGCGCGCGGAAGTCACCGCTACCTTCGACCCGCGCGGCCTAGAGGGCGTGGCCGAGTGGCTGGAAGCACAGTCCATTGCTGCGGAAGACGAACTGCTGCTGCGGCGGGTCATCGGGTCTGAAGGCCGCTCCCGCGCTTGGGTGAATGGGCAGCTGCTACCCCTAAGCGCCGTTCGCGAACTGGGCCAACTGCTCATCGATATTCACGGGCAGCAAGAATTCTTGTCGCTCATGCGCCGCGAGGCGCAGCGCGGCCTGCTCGACGCCCATGGCGACCACAGCGCCCTACTCGCCCCGGTGCAGAAGCTGGCCAAGGAGCATCGCGCCTTGGCAGCAGAAGTGGCAGCGCTTCGCACTGCCGCCGCGGACCGTGACTCGCGCCTGGAATTGCTGCGTTATCAAGTTCGCGAACTCGAGGCGCTTGGTCTCAAGGAAGGCGAGGTTCCCGAACTGCTCGCCGAACATGCGCGCCTCGCGAACCGTTCGCGTCTGGCCGAGGCGGCACAGGCAGCACTGGCGCTGACGTACGAAGGCGACAACCAGGACGCCCACGCTCTGGCAAGCCGTGCGCTCGCGCAAGTTCGTGCGGTGAGCGAGTTCGACCCCAAATTGCAGCCCGTGGAAGGCTTGCTCTCTGAAGCCCTCATCCAACTGAAAGAAGCCGGTGCTGCCCTGTCCGGGTATCTCGACACGCTCGAGGTAGACCCGCGCCGCCAGGCCTATGTGGAAAACCGCATCGGCTCCGTCGACGAACTGGCCCGCAAGCATCGCTTGAAGCCCGAGGACCTGCCGACACAACTGCTGGCACTGCAAACCGAGTTGGCGCGGCTGGAAAATGCCGAGACGACGGTAGTGGCACTGGAACAGCAATTGGCTGCGCTCCGCAAAGATTACCTACGCGCGGCGACTGCCCTAACGCGTGCCAGGCACGCGGCCGGTACGGACCTCGGACAGCAAGTGACGGCCCTGATGAAAGTGCTCGGCATGCCCGGCGGCACGTTCGCCATCGAGGTACGTCCACGGGACGGCGCTGAGCCTGCGCCCGAAGGCCTGGATGAGGTCGAGTTCCTCGTATCGGCGAACCCTGGCCAGCCGCCGAAGCCTGTCGCCAAAGTAGCCTCAGGCGGCGAACTCTCGCGTATCAGCTTGGCGGTACAAGTAGCCGCAGCTACGGGCAGCCAAGGGCGCCTGTGCATGATCTTCGACGAAGTAGACGCTGGCGTTGGTGGTGGCGTGGCAGAGCGCGTGGGCCGCCAACTCCATGCGCTAGGTATGCGTGGCCAGGTGCTGTGCGTTACCCACTTGGCACAAGTGGCTAGCCAAGCAGACCATCACGTGCGCGTGGCCAAGCTGACAGATGGCAAGTCCAGCCGCACCACTTTGGCCGCACTTGGCACCGAGGAACGCGTGGAGGAACTAGCCCGCATGCTGGGTGGCGTGGAGCTTACCCAAGCTGCCCGCGAACACGCCCGCGAAATGCTGGGCGCCCGCGAGCGCGAAGCAGCCGCAGGAATTGCAGCGGCGACTAAGCCGTTGGCGGCACCGCGGCGCGGTGCGGGCAATTCTCGCGGCGGCAGTGCGCGTAAAGGATAAGCGCGTGGTCGGCTATCTCGAAGCCGCGCTCTGCCGCAATGGCGTCCTGCCGCTTTTCAATGCCGAGGTCACTGAACTCCTCGACGCGCCCGCAGTCCACACAAACGATATGGTCGTGGTGCTCGCCGCGGTTCAGTTCGAAGACGGCCATGCCGCCCTCGAAATGGTGCCGTGACACCAGCCCCGCGGCCTCGAACTGCGTCAGTACGCGGTAAACGGTGGCCAAGCCGATGTCCTCGTTGGACTCGAGCAGTTGCCGGTAGATGTCTTCGGCGCTCAGGTGCCGGGCGGCATTGCCGGCCAAGATGTCGAGGATCTTCACCCGCGGCATCGTCACCTTGAGCCCGGCCTTGCGCAGGTCTTGTTGTTCCACGGCACCACTCCTTCGCGCCCCCACGGGGCGCTCCTCGGGTATGATGAGCGACACCATGAACCCCCGCAACCCGTCTGCCAAGCTTCCCCGTGCCGGCCTCGTGCTGGCGCTGGCCCTCGCCGCCCTGCCGCTCGGCGGCTGCGTCTACCGGGTGAACATCCCGCAGGGGAACTTCCTGGAGCAGAAGACCGTGGACCAAGTGCAGGTCGGCATGACCCGCGCGCAGGTGCGGTTCCTGCTCGGAACCCCGCAAGTCCCGGACCTGTTCAATAACAATCGCTGGGAATATCTCTACCTGTTCCACGACGGCAAGGCCCGCAAGACGGAGCGCCGCGAATTCGTGGTGCACTTCGATAACGACAAGGTGGCCAAGGTAGAACTGCCCACCGGCACGCTCCCCAACGACGCACCCCGCGCGCCCGTCAACGGCGCCTGAAGCCAGCCGTGCTGTAGGAGGGAGCTTGCTCCCGACTTCCCGCAGTTAGCGATTGCGGTCCTTGAGCACTCGGCTCTTCTCGCGCTTCCAGTCCTTGTCTTTCTCGGTAGCGCGCTTGTCGTGTTCCGCCTTGCCTTTGGCCAGACCCAGTTCCAGTTTGGCGCGGCCGTCCTTCCAGTAAAGGCTCAGCGGTACGAGGGTGTAGCCCTTGCGGTCCACCGCGCCCACCAAGTGGTCGAGTTCGCGCCGCTTCATCAGCAGCTTGCGGTTCCGTGTGGGGGTAGCGATAACGTGCGTAGAGGCGCTGTTGAGCGGCGTCAGGTGCGCACCCAACAGCCAACCTTCCTCGTTTTTAATCACCACATAGGCTTCAGCCAACTGAACGCGCCCGGCGCGCAGGCTCTTCACTTCCCAGCCGGCCAGCATCAGCCCCGCCTCGTACTTTTCCTCAATGAAATAGTCGTGCCGCGCCCGCCGGTTCACGGCAATGCTGCCGAACTGGCCGGTACGTTCTTTCTTTTCGGGCGTCTTGCCCTGTTTGGCGGTCTGGTTAGGCTTGCCAGCCATGGCCGTGCTCGTGATGGTCGGGCGCGTAATTTACACTCTCCGCATGCGCGAAGTACGAAGACAGGCTCTGGTGCCCTATACCCCGTCCGAAATGGACGCCTTGGTGAACGACGTTCCCCGGTACCCGGAGTTCCTGCCGTGGTGCCCCAGTGCCCGAATTCTCAAG
>CALQLF020000047.1 GCA_943331345.2 Candidatus Planktophila lacus
AATTCATGACATCACCCCGCCCGCTTAGCCATACCGGGCTTGCCGACACCGAGCATTTCGTTGCGCAGTTCGCCAATTTCATCACGCAGCCGCGCGGCTTCTTCGAACTCGAGGTTGCGCGCGTGCTGCTGCATGCGCGTTTCCATTTGCTTGATGCGCTTGGCCATCTGCTCCGGGGTAAGCACAGGCTGCGGGCCCTTCTTTCCGCGGCCCTTGCCGCCACCCTTCACACTACCCAGTTCGCCAGCGTCCGTGTCGTAGCCCGCACCTAGCGACATCACATCCGCAATCTTTTTCTGAATACCCTGCGGCGTGATGCCGTGCTTGGCATTGTGTTCTAACTGCTTGGTACGACGGCGCGAGGTTTCGGCCAGTGCGCGCTCCATGGAACCGGTGATGCGGTCAGCATAGAGAATGGCGCGTCCATTCACGTTGCGCGCAGCGCGGCCGATAGTCTGGATGAGCGAGCCTTCCGAGCGCAGGAAGCCTTCTTTGTCTGCATCCAAAATGGCGACCAGTGAAACCTCGGGAAGATCGAGGCCTTCCCGCAGCAAATTGATGCCTACCAGCACATCGAACTTGCCGAGCCGCAGGTCGCGCAAGATTTCCATGCGCTCCACGGTGTCGATGTCGCTATGCAAGTAGCGCACGCGCACGCCGTGTTCATGCAAGAACTCGGTGAGGTCCTCGGACATGCGCTTGGTGAGCGTGGTAATGAGCACGCGTTCGTTCTTCGCTACCACGAGACGAATCTCGCCCAGCACATCATCGACCTGGGTGCGCACCGGGCGGATGTCGACCTCGGGGTCCACCAACCCAGTCGGCCGCACCAGTTGTTCCACCACCGCCCCGCGACAGTGCTCACCTTCGTACTTACCGGGGGTGGCTGAAACGAAGATGGTCTGCGGCGAAAGGCGCTCCCATTCCTCGAACTTCAGCGGGCGATTGTCCAGCGCCGAAGGCAGGCGGAAGCCGTACTCCACCAGCGTCTCCTTGCGGGAACGGTCGCCACGGTACATGGCGCCCACCTGCGAAACGGTCACGTGACTTTCGTCGACGACGAGCAGAGAGTCGTCCGGCAGGTAGTCAAACAAACACGGTGGCGGCTCGCCCGACGCGCGCCCCGAAAGGTACCGCGAGTAGTTTTCGATGCCCGGGCAATAGCCCAGTTCGCCAATCATCTCAATGTCGTACTGCGTGCGCTGTCCGAGCCGCTGCGCTTCCACGAGCTTGTGCGCCCCAGTGAGCTCCGCGAGGCGCCCATGCAACTCTTCGCGAATTTGCTCCACGGCCACGCCGAGCCGTTCCTTGGGTGTCACGTAGTGCGATGACGGGTACACCGTAAGCCGCGCTACCTTGCGCAGCGTCTCGCCAGTGAGAGGATCGAACCAGCACAGCGTATCAATGCGGTCATCGAAGAGTTCGACGCGAACGGCCTCGCGCTCGCTTTCCGCCGGGAAAATATCAATGAGGTCTCCGCGCACACGATAGGTACCCTGATGCAGGTCCATGTCGTTGCGGGTGTACTGCATGTCCGCCAAGCGCTTGAGCAGCTTGCGCTGGTCAATCTCTTCGCCGCGCACGAGATGGAGCACCATCGACAGATAAGCCTGCGGATCGCCCAAGCCGTAAATGCAGGACACCGTAGCCACGATGATGCAGTCCCTGCGCTCCAGCAGCGCCTTGGTGGCGGACAAACGCATCTGCTCGATATGGTCATTTACCGAAGCGTCTTTCTCGATAAACGTGTCGGAAGACGGCACATAGGCTTCGGGCTGGTAGTAGTCGTAGTAGGAGACGAAATACTCGACGGCGTTGTCCGGAAAGAATTCCTTGAATTCGCCGTACAGCTGCGCGGCCAACGTCTTGTTGTGCGCCATCACAATCGTCGGGCGCTGGATGCGCTGAATGACGTTCGCGATGGTGTAAGTCTTGCCACTGCCAGTGACGCCAAGCAGCGTTTGGTGCTTCAGACCGTCCTCGATGCCCTCCACCAACTGTCGAATGGCCTCGGGCTGGTCGCCCGCCGGGGCGTAGTCGGACTGCAGGCGGAAGGGGGCGGTATCTTGCTGGCGGGGAAGGGTCATAACCGTCTAGGATACTCGCGTTGCATGCCCTTTTCGGACTCCCCCGTGCCCATCGCCGTCTCCCAGCGCGTTCAGCGCGTCAAGCCCTCGCCCACCCTCGCCCTCACCTCCCGGGTACTGCAATTGCAGGCAGCGGGCAGGGACATCATCGGCTTGGGCGTCGGCGAGCCGGATTTCGACACCCCCATCCACATTGCGGATGCCGGTGTAGCCGCTATTCGCCAGGGCAAGACGCGCTATACCAGCGTCGATGGCACCCCGGAACTGAAGGACGCCATCATCGCCAAGTTCCGGCGTGACAACGGTCTCGACTACACCCGCCAACAAATTCTGGTCTCCAGTGGCGCCAAGCAAACCCTCTATAACCTCTGCGCCGCCCTGCTGAATCCGGGCGACGAAGCTGTCATTCCAGCGCCCTATTGGGTGTCCTACCCCGATATGGTGCTGCTGGCAGATGGGGTGCCGGTCATCGTGCCCACGGGCCCGGAGGCTAGCTACAAGCTCACGCCTGCCCAACTGGAAGCGGCCATTACGCCGCGAACCCGGCTCCTGCTGCTGAACAGCCCCTCCAATCCCACCGGCGCGGCCTACACGCGCACTGAACTGGCGGCCCTGGGCGAGGTGCTGCTGCGCCACCCGCAGGTCGTCATTGGCACCGATGACATGTACGAGCACATCTGGTGGGGCACCGAACCGTTCTGCAGTTTGGTAACGGCGTGTCCGCGGCTCTACGACCGCACGGTCACCATCAACGGCGTCTCGAAGAGCTACGCCATGACCGGCTGGCGGATCGGCTACTGCGGTGGGCCTGTGGAACTCATCCGCGCCATGGCCACCGTGCAGGGCCAAAGCACCTCGAATGCCTGCTCTATCAGCCAGCACGCCGCTGCAGCTGCACTGAACGGCGACCAAGCTTGTGTGGCCACCATGAATGCCGCTTTTCATGAACGGCACGACTTCGTGGTGGCCGGTTTGAACGCCTTGCCCGGCATTCGTTGCTTGCCAGGTCAGGGGACTTTTTACGCCTTTGCCGACGTGCGGGAAGTCATGGCAGCCCGCGGTTTCGCGGACGACGACGCCCTTGCCGAACACCTGCTGGAGGTCGGTGGCGTGGCGGTGGTTCCCGGTAGCGGCTTCGGCGCGCCGGGGCACATTCGCCTGTCGTTTGCCTGCAGTCTGGAGACGCTGCGCGAGGCCCTCCGGCGCATCGGTTCGGCGCTCTCCGGGACTTGACGCTAGGCGGCCCCTCGCGTAAATTTGCGGGCTTCCGAAGGGGCGTTCGCCCTCTGCCGTTCCCCGGTAGCTCAGTCGGTAGAGCAAACGACTGTTAATCGTTTGGTCGTTGGTTCGAGTCCAACCCGGGGAGCCATTTCGGCGCTTTTCGCCGCTATTCTGTCCAACAACCGCGCTAACATCCTGCCATCCTCGGTCTGGCAGCGTACGCATGCGTCCTCTTTCAAAGTTGTCTCCGTTTTCCAAGGGCATCACCCGCCCCGTTCCAGTCCTCTTTTCCGGCCTGCTCAGCGCATTCGTCGTCACCGCAGCAACGCTAGGTAGCGCGCAAGCCGAAACCGGCAGCAACGCAGAGACCATCTTCGCGGATGCTCGCCAATGGACTGTGGAAGTCAGCGCCAACATCGACGCCGCCTTCAATGAAGATGTCGGTGGCTCCGGTACGGGAACGGGCTTCCTCGTCGATGCCACCCGCGGCTGGATCATCACCAACGCCCACGTCGCCGGCCACTCACCAAGCGAACTCACCGTGAAGTGGGCCGACGGCCAGAAGAGCAAGGCCACCGCCATCTACGTGGACCCGCACGTGGATACCGCCGTTCTCGCCGTCGACCCTCTCGACGCACGCAAGCATCAGGCCGCGCGGCTGGCCTGTGGCCCGGCGCCTGGCGCTGGTCATCCGGTCGGCGTCCTAGGGCACCCCATCGGCTTTCGCTACAACGCTTCGCGTGGCATCGTCTCTGGCGCCACCTCGCGCTTCGGCCAAGACCTCATCCTCATGGACGCCGCAGTGAATCACGGTAATTCCGGCGGGCCCGTGTTCAGCCTGGAAAGCGGCGCCATCATCGGAATTGCCACTCTCGCCATGAACTCCGAGGACGTCCACGGCATCACTCTCGCCGTGCCCCTCCGCTTCCCTTGCCGCATCGTGCAGTTGCTCGCCGCCGGCAAGGACCCTTCCCCGCCGGACCCCCGCCTGGCCTTCGCCATGAACGTCGACGATGAAATGACGTTGAGTGTGGCCGCGAACTTTTTGCCGCCGGGCAATATCGCGCTGCAAACGGGTGACGAAGTCTTGGCCGTCGGCAACCCCGCCGTGAAGGTGCAGACGTACACCGAAATGGTCGATGCACTGCGGGGACAGGTTGGCAATACCACGCTGTTGGTGCGTCGCCACGGGGTCGAGAAGACCGTCACCGGCACGCTACCCATGGCGCCACAAATCACGCGTCGCCGTGGCGTACTGCTTTCCGGCGCCTTGCTGGCGCCGTCCAGCGCAGATTACGCACCTTGGTGGGCGTTCCAACGGCCCGTGCTAGCCGTAGAGGATGTTGCCGGGGGCTCCGGTGCCGATGAAGCCGGGTTCTATGTCGGCGACATCATCATGAACATCGAAGGCCAGCCCATAGACAGTTTCGCGGCCGTGGCCGCCGCTGCCCAACGCGCCACGGAAGAACAACGGGAACTCGACGTCCTCGTCTGGCGCTTGGTGGATTCCGAAGCGGACCGCAAGGCCACTTTCCATCGCCTGAAACTCGCAGACCCGGAAACGGAACTGGTTGGCGCGACTGACGCCACCAAGGCCAGCAAGGCAACAAAAAAGGCGGTCCGCTAGCGGACCGCCTTCACCTGTAAACCGGTAATCCGGGGTCAGGTAATCAATGCGTCAGGAAACCATGGACTCCAAGCGATACATCACGGAATGATGATGGCGACTACGCGCTGCTGAGGAACAATGAAGTCGTAAAGCGGCGTGGGCGTACCAGCCATCGTGATGCGCAGACGGTACGGTACGTGGTTGCCCATGAAGGTGGTCCGCGGCACGTCAAGTTTCCAACGACCAAAGGGCGCGTCGGCCAAAACGACAGTGCACACTGCCTGACCAAAAGTCTGCCAAACGCCACCACCCACTTCGCCGGCCAGGGTAACGACCGATGAAGTCTTACCGGTAGGTAACAAACAGCCACCACGCGAAACTACGCGGTCATTAGCAGCCACGAACGTGTCTTGCACATCGCCATCGGTGATGGTCGCGCGCGGCGTCTTGTCCAACACGTTGCTCGGGTTGGTCGTCGCTATTTCAAGCGCATAGAGCTTGCCATCCGTACCCAGGTAACCGGCTGCCGACACCAAGTCGGGTGTCGTGACGTTGTTGCGAAGGAACCCGACCGAGTTGGGGTCCACGCCAAAGCCATAGTTGTTATGAACCGTCTCGTAGTACGGGGCAAGGTTCTGCGTGCCGTTCGCGTCAGTCCACAAGCCCGTCGCTGGTTCCACCGCATTCAGACGTGCGTCATCGATGGGCACAATTTTTACGCCGGCAATGGCCAGCGGCTTACCGTTCTTGCGGGGCGCGTCCGAGACGTTGCCGACCAGAACAGTTTCGCCCAGCGAAACATTCATCAGCGTGGCGATGGTCAAGCCCGACGAATCATCCCGCATGCCGTCCATGATGCAGGTGCCACCGACGAAGCCCTGCTGCTTCAGACCGGTCAACTGCGAGTAACCGGCCGCCTGGAAGGCGTCGGTCGACGTCATCATGTCGATGGTGAGTTTGTGCAAAGGCGACGTCAGCACCGTGCTGGCGTTGATTTGGATGGTGACGCCATCGCAAACCATCGTCGCCGAGGTGGACGAATTACGGACGATGCTCTGGATGGGGCCTTCGATGGAGAGCGGGGCGATAGCAGCGGCAGCGTTGCCAGCGGCCAGAGTGCCCAGCCCAAGCAGGGCGGCGCTAATGACGTGGCGGAGGGGTTTCCGCGACGCGAGAGAGGAAATGGACATGACGGGCTCGCTTCTTATGGGTGTTGATCCGGGGGCTTGGAAGAACCCCCGACCCACCCGGATTTGCACCCGGGGAGAAGAGGGTTCTCTCCCGGAAAGCTACCAAGCACGAAGCGCGCCAATAAAAAATATTACTTTTATTTCAGATGCTTACAGCAACCTGTGCATCCGAAAGAACTACCGACGATAAATACGGCGACTATCTAAAAACCCCCATACCTATGGGGGTTTTCACCTATTCCGCAAACGACTAGCCACCAGCGCTGCAAGGTAATTGGCAAAGTCCTCACCCAACCCCGGGTGCTTCAAACCAAACTCCACCGTCGCTTCCAGGTAACCGAGCTTCGAGCCACAGTCGTAGCGCTTGCCTTCAAAAGCATAGGCCCGCACGGCGTCTTCGCCGAGCAGTGCGGCAATACCGTCCGTAAGTTGGATTTCACCACCCGCCCCGCGGCCAATTTTCGCCAACTTCTCGAAGATTTTGCCCGAGAGAATGTAACGACCTACCACGGCCAGATTGGAGGGCGCTGTGCCCGCCTTCGGCTTTTCGACGATGCGCTGCACCAGCGAAACGCGGCCCGTCGGTTCCCCGGCAAATGCCGACTCCGCAGGGTCCTCGGTGGCGGCAACAATGCCGTACTTGTGGGTTTCGCTGGGCGCTACTGTCTGCACACCCAAAATGCTGCCGCCATGGCGCGCGTGCACTGCGGCCATTTGCGCCAGACACGGGGTTTGCGCGTCGATGAGATCGTCCGCCAGATGGACAAAGAAAGGTTCGTCGCCGACCACGGGACGGGCGCAGAGAACGGCGTGCCCCAAGCCCAACGGCGCGGGTTGGCGAATATAGATGCAGTTGGCCTGACGCGGCAGGATGCCGCGAAGACTGTCGAGCAGGTCCTGCTTGCCCTGCTCTTGGAGTGCGGCCTCCAGTTCCGGGTCCGAGTCGAAGTGGTCTTCGATGGCGCGTTTGCTGCTACCGGTGATGAACACCAGGTTCTCGGCGCCAGCGGCCAAAGCTTCTTCGACGGCGTACTGGATGAGTGGCTTGTCCACCACGGGCAGCATTTCCTTCGGGCTCGCCTTGGTGGCGGGAAGAAAACGTGTGCCACGGCCGGCCACGGGGAAAACAGCAGTGCGAATGATTCGGGTCATGGCTTCATCCTAAAGCGGAACCGCACCACTATACCGACAAGAACACTGCAACTCCGTGACCGGCCCCACCCATTCGGCAGCTAATAGCTACCAGTTAGTGGTTGGTGGCACCGCCGGGCGCCGTACCGCCCGCCGCGGCACCCGAGGCCGAACCGTTGCCGGCCACCTGCCCCTTGCCATCCAACCGGAGGTTGCCGCGATTGCGGTCCACCAACTTCTTGCCGACACCCTTCACCTTGGCCACCTCGTCGAGCGATTTGAACGGCCCGTTCTTCTCGCGAGCGGCAACGATGGCCTGCGCCTTAGCCGGGCCGATGCCGACCAATTCCTTCTGGAGAGTGCGCGCGTCTGCAGCGTTCACATTTACGGGACCAGCGACTGCCGGCACCATGAGCGTGAGCCCGGCGGCGAGGATGGCTCCCGCGGCGAGCAGGCGGGTGCGCGTGCGCAGGGGGCCGGGCGCTGCGCGATGGGCTGCGCGATGGGCGGAGTGTTGGTCTGACTGACCGGCCGACACCGAGCGACGGAAAACAGATTTGGCGTTCATGCGATGCTCCTTGCTGTGGATAGGGAACCGACCGTGGTTCCCGGACAAGTTCAGAATGACCGCCAGGCCATGCAAAAACCAGCCACAAAAGGCATGCGTTCAACCGAAAAGAAACTGCCCGCCCGAAGGGGCGAAGTGAAACGCCGCACAAGCGCCAAATATGGCAGCTATGTCAGAGACGCAGCTTAGGCGTCTTCCTGTGCGCGCGGTGCCGGCAGCAACACGTCCACTTCCGCCAATGGCTTCAAGCCATCCCAGGTCTTGCAACCTGGGCACTGCCAGAAGAAGGTCGTGGTAGAAAAACCGCATTGCTGGCAACGGTACCGAGCATTCTTCCGAGCCTGCTTGCGCAATGCTGCGCAGACGGCATCGAGTTGCGCATCGCCGAGAGTTCCACCCTCCGGCAACACAGCCCGCAGTACCTCTCCGATACCGGGACGCTCCAACAAGTGGGCGCGGGTCAATTCACGGAGCAGCGGCAAGTCGAGGTAATCGCCGAGCAAGGCGGCTTGCACCACGTGCGTGCGCACCGAAGGCTGCGCCTTGTCCAACCACTCCAACGCCAGAGCGGCATCGCCACCTGCCGCCACGGCACGCCGCACTCGCGGCAGAACCTCCGGCGCGAGGTCGGGTTGCTGCTCAAGCCCACGACGCAACCATTCCATGGCCTCCAGCGGTTCACCATCATGGACAGCGAGATCCGCCCGCAACAGCGCCGCGCGTGGAAAACGCTTCAACTCAGCCTTCGCAGACTTCAGTTGCTCGCGAGCCACGTCCCATTGCTGCGCGGCGAGCGCCGCTCCAATGATCTCGCAGGCGTAGTGGGCCACTTCATGTTCACTGTTCGGCCGACCGATACGGGCCAGCGCCTGCCCTACTTCCATGGCGCGACTCCAGTCGCGCTGCAGTTCGTAAAGACGGATGAGGTCCTTCAGCGCCGCCAAACGGTAGGTGCCCCCTTCAGCGAGGGGCTGGAGCAGTTTCTCGGCGCGGTCGTGCAGGCCGGCGCGGAAGTAGTCCTGCGCCAGAGCATAAGTCGCCTGCTCGCGCTGACGGGCATCGAGGTCTTCGCGGCTGATGAGGTTCTGGTGCACGCGAATCGCGCGGTCAATTTCGCCGCGGCGGCGATAGAGCGCACCCATGGCCAAGTGCATCTCGACTGTGTCCTGGTCCGCCTCTACCGCACGCAAGAAAGCTTCCAGCGCCCGATCGGGCTGGTCCTGCACTAGATAGTTGAGGCCCGCCAGGTACTCGCGCGAAGCTGGCCGGGGTTCGGGGGTGCCGCCGATACGCCAGCGGCGCGCGGCATACCAGCCGAACACGACGGCAGCCGAAATAATGGCGAGATTGCGAAGAACGTGACCGACGACCATGACGTCAGTGTAACGCGGGAGGGCAGCACGGCGCGCGCCCAGCCACGAAAGGAATTATTCCCGGATGGGATAAGCCTGGCCGTCGTTCACACGGTCACGGAGGTCTTTGCCGGGCTTGAAGTGCGGCACGTACTTGCCTGCCAACGCCACCGCTTCACCCGTCTTCGGGTTGCGGCCCTGGCGGGGCGGCCTGAAATGCAGAGAGAAACTGCCAAACCCACGGATTTCAATGCGCTCGCCGTTGGCGAGGGCATCACCCATGATGTCGAGCAGCTGCTTGACCGCCAGCTCCACATCCTTCGAAGGAAGGTGCTGCTGCTTCGCAGTCATCAGTTCAATCAATTCGGACTTCGTCATGCGGAGGCCTGCATCGCGAAAACCGTGGAGGGAAACGGTCCGCCGGCGGGGGCTACCCCCCGCCGACGGTGTGCCGTCAGTCGTCGGTGCGGTCCGACAGCTGCGCCTTCAGCAGGTCGCCGAGGCTGGTGCCGGACGACTCCGCGGAGCCACCGTACTGCGACACGGCTTCTGCTTCCTCATGGGCCTCCTTGGCCTTGATGGAGAGCGCAATCGAACGCGTCTTGCGATCGACACCCGTGAAGCGGGCTTCGATTTCCTCGCCGACCTTCAGCACGCTACGCGCGTCTTCCACGCGGTCACGGGCCAGTTCGGAGGCACGCAGGTAGCCTTCCACGCCACCTTCGAGGTCGATGACCGCGCCGCGGGCATCCACCTCGCGCACCACACCGCGGACAATGCTGCCCTTGGGGTGTTCGGCCAGGTAGCCCGAGAACGGATCCTTCGCCATCTGCTTGATGCCGAGGGAGATGCGCTCGCGCTCTGGGTCGATGGAGAGAACCATCGCTTCGAGGTTGGCACCCTTGGCGTAGTTGCGCACGGCTTCTTCGCCCGGGGCATCCCAAGAGATGTCCGAGAGATGCACGAGACCATCGATGCCACCGGCGAGGCCGATGAAGATACCGAAATCGGTGATGGACTTGATCTGGCCGGACACGCGGTCGCCACGGTTGTAGTTCTCGGAGAACTCCTTCCAGGGGTTCGGCTTGCACTGCTTCAGGCCGAGCGAGATGCGACGACGCTCCTCGTCGATGTCGATGACCATGACTTCAACTTCTTCGCCAACCTGGACCACCTTGCCCGGGTTGACGTTCTTGTTGGTCCAGTCCATCTCGGAGACGTGCACCAGGCCTTCGACGCCCTCTTCGATTTCCACGAAGCAGCCGTAGTCGGCGATGTTGGTGACCTTGCCCCAGATGCGGCTTTCCGCCGGGTAGCGACGAGCGATGTGCTGCCAGGGGTCTGCGCCGAGCTGCTTGATGCCCAGCGAAACGCGCTGACGCTCGCGGTCGAACTTGAGGATGCGGACGTCGATTTCGTCGCCGACCTTAACCACTTCCGACGGGTGCTTGACGCGCTTCCACGCCATGTCCGTGATGTGGAGCAGGCCGTCGATGCCGCCGAGGTCCACGAACGCGCCGTAGTCGGTGAGGTTCTTGACCGAACCCTTGACGATGGCACCTTCCTGGAGGTTGTCCAGCAGAGCCGAACGCTCGGCGCTGTATTCCTGCTCGACCACTGCGCGACGCGACACGACGACGTTGTTGCGCTTCTGGTCCAGCTTGATGACCTTGAACTCGAGGACCTTGCCTTCGAGGTAGGACGGGTCGCGCACGGGGCGCACGTCGACGAGTGAGCCCGGCAGGAAGGCACGGACGTTCTCGATTTCGACGGTGAAACCGCCCTTGACGCGGCCGTTGATGATGCCCTGCACGATGGCTTGGTCGTTGAACGCCACTTCGAGGCGCGTCCAGGTACGAGCACGCTTGGCCTTTTCGCGAGACAGGCGGGTGGCACCCGTACCGTCTTCCACGCTGTCCAGCGCCACTTCGACCATCTCGCCAACGACGGCTTCGACTTCGCCCTTCTCGTTCTTGAACTGCTCGACCTCGATGACCGCCTCGGACTTCAGTCCGACGTTGACCACGACGAAGTCGGGACCGACGGAGACGATGAGACCGGTGAGGATCTGGCCCGGCTTGATACGCTGGGAAGCCAGGCTTTGTTCAAACAGTTCAGCAAAAGATTCACTCATGGGGGGGAATTGCGAGCGCCGCAGGCGCCGCCTCTCTAGGGTTGTGTCGGGCCGTGAGAAACACGGGAAAACCGACGGGTTACAGAAACGTGGCACCGCAGTGGGCAAGCCCACCCCGGAACCACACCGGGAATGCCTTCAGCCAACCCCGAAGCGCGCGCGTGCCAAGGAAAGCACTTGCGCCACGACGGTATCTGGCGGGAGGCGAGTCGAATCGATGGTGACGGCGTCGGGCGTGGCTACCAACGGCGCCACCGGGCGGGTGGCATCGCGGCGGTCCCGCTCTGCAATCTCCAACGAAAGGGCCGCGAGGTTAGCATTAATACCCTTTTCCATCAACTGCTTATGGCGTCTCGCCGCGCGTTCTTCCGCGCTTGCCGTCAGGAACACCTTCAGCCCCGCCTCCGGGAAAATGACAGAGCCCATATCGCGCCCGTCTGCCACCAGCCCGGGTGGAACGGCGAACGCCCGCTGACGCTCCACCAATGCCGCGCGTACCGCCGACCAAGCCGCCACCCGTGAAGCGGCAGCGCCGGCCGACTCGGTCCGGATGGCGCTGGCGACCTCGAGGCCACCCAGCAGAATGCTTTCGTCCCCGCTTGGCGTGGCACCGAACACCACGTCCATGGTGCGGGCGTAGGCCGCGTGCCCCGCTTCGTCTGTGGCATCGAGGCCGGCAGCGGCAGCCCCGTGGGCCACCAGCCGGTAAAGCGCCCCGCTATCGAGCAGGTGCCAGCCCAGAGCCGCCGCTACCCGCCGACACACCGTTCCCTTGCCAGAGCCACTGGGACCGTCGATGGCAAGGACCGGGGGTAATGACATCAGAGCGCCGCGACATCGAGGCCGATGACCGCCGCCAGCGTGGCAAACGACGGGAAAGAAGTGGCCACATTGGCCACGTCGTCAATGAGCACCGGGCCAGTGGCGGCGAGACTGGCGACGGCAAACGCCATCGCAATGCGGTGATCACCGCGGCTATCCACCGTACCGGGGCCAAACGGGCGAACGCCTGCGGCGCAACCGGCCAGCACCATGCCGTCCTGACGCGCTTCGCAGGGAATACCCAGCGCCTTCAGGCCCGCTTCCATGGACGCGATGCGGTCGCTTTCCTTGACACGCAGTTCCTCGGCGCCTTCGACGATGGTTTCGCCCTCGGCGCACGCGGCCGCGACAAACAGCACCGGGAATTCGTCGATGGCCAAGGGCACCAATTCTCGCGGCACACGAATGCCCTTGAGGCGTGCGGCGTGAACCTCGATGTCCGCCACGGGTTCGCCACCCGCCTCGCGCGGATTCAGGATGCGCAGGTCCGCACCCATCAGACGCAGGATATCGATGACACCCGTGCGTGTGGGGTTCAGCCCAACGTTCTTCACCAGCAGTTTGCCCTGCGGCGCGATGCTGCCAGCCACCAGGAAGAAGGCAGCCGAGGAGATATCACCAGGAACCTCGAGCGTGCAGCCCTGCAGGCGCTCGGGCGGGTGAAGCACGACCGTGCGCATGCTACCGTCCACCGTAGTGGACACCACCGCGCCGAAGGCCTTGAGCATGCGTTCAGTGTGGTCGCGGGTCACCGCGTGTTCAATGACGGTGGTCGGCCCATCAGCATAAAGGCCGGCCAACAACAGCGCCGACTTCACCTGAGCGCTGGCCACTTGGAGGTCGTGTACCGCCCCATGCAAACGCCCGCCTGCCTTGCCGACGCCGTGCACCGTGACCGGCGGTGTACCGCTGGTGGTGCTGATGACCGCGCCCATCTTGCGCAGCGGTGCCGCAGCGCGCTCCATCGGGCGACGGGTAAGGGAAGCATCGCCAACGAGCGTACTGTCGAAAGCCTGCCCCGCCAGCAAACCCATGGAGAGGCGCATGGCGGTGCCAGCATTACCCATGTCGAGCGTCGTGTTGGGTGCACGGAGCCCATGCAACCCGACGCCGTGCACGCGCACCTGCCCCGGGCCTGGCCGCTCTACCTGAACGCCCATGGCACGCATCGCCCCAAGCGTGGCAAGGCAATCCTCGCTCTCCAGAAACCCCGTGGCCTCAGTGATGCCATCAGCGAGCGCACCGAACATCAAAGTGCGGTGCGAAACACTCTTGTCGCCCGGAACGGTGACCTCGCCGCGCACGGCATTGGCCGGCAGCACACGCCAGCGCTGGAACGGGCCATGGGCCCCCGTCTGGCTACCGGAAATATCGGACATGGAAAGACTCCGCGGCGCTCAGAGCACTGAGCGCGGATAGGACCCCAACACTCGCAGCAGCGAAGTACGGGCCTGTAGTTCAGCCAATGCTGCCGCCACGGGGGCGTCCTCGGCGTGCCCGAGCAGGTCGAGGAAAAAGACGTAGTCCCACTTGCGCTTGCGCGAAGGGCGCGACTCGATGCGGGTAAGACTGACGCCATGACGCGCGATAGGCTCCAGCAGTTCCTGCAGGGCACCCGGGCTTTCCGTATCGTTGGCCGACACCAGCAAAGTGGTCTTGTCCGCCCCGCTCGACTTGAACAGCTTCTTGCCCACCACCAAGAACCGCGTGGTGTTGTCAGGGCGGTCCTCGATTTCATTGGCGAGGATGGTCAGGCCATAAACCTCGGCAGCCGTCTGCCCACCAATCGCCGCCGTGCCCCGCTCATCGCGTGAGCGGCGTGCGGCCTCCGCATTACTCGAAGCCGGCAGACGTTCGATCCCCGGGAGGTGTTCATCAAGCCACTGACGGCACTGCGCCAGTGACTGCTGGTGGGACACCACGCGCTCGATGCGCTCGAGCGTATCCATGCGCCCCATGAGGTGCTGGTGGATACGCACTTCCACCTCGCCACAGATATGCAGCGGGGAGGAGAGAAAACGGTCGAGCGTGTTGTTGACCGAACCTTCAGTGGAGTTCTCGATGGGCACCACGCCGAAATCGGCAACACCGGCTTCCACCTCGTGGAAGACCTCCTCGATGGAAGGCAACGGCAGCGCACGGACGGAGTGGCCGAACTGCTTGAACACGGCTTGCTGGGTGAAGGTGCCCTCGGGGCCGAGGAAAGCCACCTTGAGCGGTTCCTGCTGGGCAAGGCAGGCCGACATGATTTCGCGGAACAGACGGACGATTTCCTCGTCACGCAGGGGACCACGGTTGCGGGCTAGCGCCATGCGCAATACCTCGGCCTCGCGCTCGGGGCGGTAGAAATCCACCACCCGGCCTTCGCGAGTCTTCGAGATACCGACCTGCTGGGCGAGACTGGCGCGCTCGTTCAGCAGGGAATGGATGCGCTCGTCGAGCGAATCAATCTGCTCGCGGATGGCACCCAGATCTAGCTTGTCCGTCCCCTGTTCCATGTCCCTGCCCGTGTCGCGGTGGCCGAAACCGCGATTCTAGACTACCCGGACGGTCAATACGCCGTGAATGCCCCGGAGGCTGTCGACCACCCCTTCCGGTACGGCGCCGTCGACATCGATGAGCGTGTAGGCAATTTCGCCGCGCGACTTGTTGAGGAGATCGGCGATATTCAGGCTGGCGGCGGCCAGTGTGCTGGAGATCTGGCCCACCATGTTCGGCACGTTGGCGTTCGCGATGGCAATACGGCTAGTGCCGGGGATGCGTGGCAACTGGGCTTCGGGGAAGTTCACCGAATGACGGATGGTGCCGTTCTCGAGGAACTCGCGGAGCGTATCCGCCACCATCATCGCGCAGTTTTCCTCGGCCTCGTTGGTCGAGGCGCCTAGGTGCGGCAGCGCCACCACCTTCGGGTGAGCCTTGCAGGCGTTGGTCGGGAAGTCGCAGATGTAGGCACCGAGGTGCCCAGCGTCCAGCGAAGCCAGCGCAGCCGCCTCGTCGACGATGGGACCACGAGCGAAATTGATGATGGTGCCGCCCTTGCGCATCAGTTTCAGGCGGGCCGCGTTCACCATGCCGCGGGTGGCGTCCATCAGGGGCGTATGTACAGTCACGGCATCGGCGCGGGAGAACAGGTCGTCGATGGACAGCGCTTGCTCGACACCCGAAGACAACTGCCAAGCACGCTGCACGGTGATAGCCGGGTCGTAGCCCAACACTTTCATGCCGAGATGGTGGGCCGCGTTGGCCACCTCAACGCCGATGGCGCCCAGCCCGATGACGCCCAGGGTACGGCCCGGCAGTTCCGAACCGACAAACTTCTTCTTGCCCTTCTCCACGGCCTCTTCGAGCGCGTGGTCGTCACCTTCGAGGCCCTTCACGAAGCCCCAAGCCTGACAGATGTTGCGAGCGCCGAGGAACAATGAAGCCAACACCAGTTCCTTCACGGCATTGGCATTCGCACCCGGGGCGTTGAATACCGGCACACCACGTGTCGTCAGCGCCTTGACCGGAATGTTGTTCGTACCCGCACCGGCACGGCCAATGGCCAGCACGCTGGCGGGAATCTCGATGGAATGCATGTCTGCCGAACGGACCAGCACGGCGTCGGGGTGACCAATCTCGGACGCCACTTCGTAGCGTTCCCGCGGCAAACGCTCGAGACCGCGTACGGAGATGTTGTTGAGTGAGAGAACTTTGAACGACATGGAAATATTCCTGAAAACGTAATGGCGGCAGGTAACTCAGCCGTGACGGCGAGCGAAGTCCTGCATGAAGCTGACGAGGGCCTGCACGCCTTCCAGTGGCATGGCGTTGTAGATACTCGCGCGCATGCCACCCACCGAGCGATGGCCTTCAAGGTTGGTCAGGCCGGCCGTCTGCGCTTCCTGCGCGAATGGTTTTTCCAGTTCGGCACTGGCCAGCGTGAACGGCACATTCATCCACGAGCGCGCGGCTTTTTCGATGGGGTTTGCGTAAAAGCCCGAAGCATCGATGTAGTCGTACAGCAACTTCGCCTTGACGCCGTTACGGGCACCGACCACCTCAAGGCCACCCTCGGCCTTCAGCCACTTGAACACCAGCCCAGCCATGTACCAGCCGAACGTGGGGGGTGTGTTGGACATGGAACCGTCCGCTGCCATCTGCGCGAAGTCCCAGATGGAAGGCGTGCCGGGGCGCGCCTTGCCGATGAGATCTTCGCGGACGATGACGATGACGAGACCGGACGGACCAATATTCTTCTGAGCACCGGCATAGATGAGGCCGAACCGCGAAACATCGACAGGACGCGACAAGATGGTGGAACTGAAATCCGCCACCAATGGCGCGCCGTCTACGCGCACGGGAATATCCGGAAATTCCAGACCAGCGATGGTTTCGTTCGGTGTGTAGTGGAGGTAACGCGCACCTTCCGTAGTGGACCAAGTGCTGCGCGCCGGAATGGCGAAGTAGTTACTGTCCTTGCCATCGGCGACGACATTCACGCGGGCATATTTCTTCGCCTCGCTGATGGCCTTCTTCGACCAAGCACCGGTGTTGGCGTAGTCGACAACATCGCCTTCCGCCGTGAGGTTCTGCGGAATGGCAGAGAACATACCACTGGCGCCACCTTGCAGAAACAGCACCTTGTAATTGGCAGGAATTCCCATGAGATCGCGCAGGTCTTGTTCGGCATCTGTAGCCAAAGCGACGAACGCCTTGCTGCGGTGGCTGATCTCCATGACAGACATGCCACCACCGCGCCAGTCAACGAGTTCACGCTGGGCTTGCTCGAGTACCGGCAGGGGCAGCGTGGCCGGACCGGCCGCAAAATTGAACACGCGCATCCAAAACTCCAACGGAAACAAGGGCAAGAGGCGCCCAGCGAAACGTTATTTTACGGCCCACGTGGCGCGGAAGCACCGCACGAATGGTTATGAAGACAGCGCCGGAAGGTTGCCGGCGCGTCAAAGCCCGCGAAAACCGCCGTTTGCTGCGACGAAGCGGCAGCAATGGCGGGTTATTCGGCCTCTGCGCCATCCGCCTCGGGTGCGGCGGCCTCGGGGGGTGGCAGGTCCGTGCCGGGCTCCGGGAGCAAATCCGGCTCGGTGGTAATGGCTTCCTGCTCCATACCTTCCACGTAGGCCACGCGCGCCACTTCCAGCACAGTGTCCTCGTCCTTCAGGCGCATCACCTTCACGCCCTGCGTGTTGCGACCCACCACCGAGATGGTGCCAACGCGAGTACGGAGCAGACGGCCGTCGCGGCTGATGATGACGAGTTGGTCGCGATCGCTGACCTGCACAGCGGCCACCATCTTGCCGTTGCGCTCGGACAACTGCAGCGCAATGACGCCCTGCCCGCCGCGACCCTTGGTGGGGAATTCTTCGATCGCCGTGCGCTTGCCGTAACCATTTTCGGACAGCGTCAGCACCATGCCTTCGCGCACGATGATGAGGGAGATGACTTCTTGGCCGTCGCCCAGCGTGATGCCGCGTACGCCCGAGGCGTCACGGCCCATGGCGCGGACGTCCTCTTCGTGGAAACGAATGGCCTTGCCGCCACTGGAGAGCAGCATGACTTCGTTGCCACCAGCGGTAACATCGACGCCCACCAGTCGATCGCCTTCATCCAAGGTGACCGCGCGGATACCCGAGCTGCGCACGTTGCCAAAGGCGGAAAGCGCCGTCTTCTTGACGGTACCTTGCGCAGTGGCCATAAACACGCACATACCCTCGACTTCGAAGTCGCGCACAGGTAGCAGCGCAGTAATGTTCTCGCCGGTTTCCAGCGGCAAGAGATTGTTGATGGGACGACCGCGCGACGCGCGTGACGTTCGCGGGAGACGATAGACACGCAAGGCATAGACCTTGCCGCGGTCGGAGAAGCACAGCAGGGTGTCGTGGGTTTGCGCCACGAACAGCTTGGCGACGGTATCGTCGTCCTTGTTGCCACCGGCGTCGTTGCCCTGCGCACCACGGCCCAACACCCGGTATTCCTCGAGGCCTACGGCCTTGGTCCAGCCGGAGCGGGAAAGCGTGACCACGACCGGCTCATCCTTGATGAGGTCGAGGTCTTCGAGGTCGAGGTAGTCCGCATTGATTTCCGTGCGGCGTTCGTCGCCAAACTGCTCGCGAACCACGAGCAGTTCGTCGCGGATGACCCGCAGCAGACGTTCCGGGCGAGACAGGATGTCGACGAGGTCGGCAATGGTTTCGAGCAAGGCCGCGTATTCAGAGACGATCTTGTCACGCTCAAGACCCGTGAGACGGTTCAATCGCAACTCGAGGATGGCTTGAGCCTGAGCATCCGACAGGCGATAGCCTTCCGCCAGCAGACCAAAGTATTCCGAGAGGCCTTCTGGACGCGTGGAGACAGCACCAGCGCGCGCGAGCATCTCCGGCACCGCACCACTGAGCCAGACGCGCTCCATGAGCGCCACCTTGGCATCTGCCGGCGTCGGCGAAGCCTTGATGACCGCAATGACCTCGTCGATGTTCGCGAGCGCCACGGCCTGCCCTTCCAGCAGGTGGGCACGGTCGCGGGCCTTGCGCAGTTCGAAGACCGTGCGGCGGGTGACCACCTCGCGACGATGGCGCAAGAAGGCTTCGAGCAGTTCACGCAGCCCCATGAGGCGAGGCTGGCCGTCCAGTAGAGCGACCATGTTGATGCCGAACACGGTCTCCAGCGGCGTCTGCTTGAACAGGTTGTTCAGCACCACTTCAGCGGCGACATCGCGCTTCAGCTCCACCACTACGCGCATGCCGTCCTTGTCGGACTCATCGCGGATTTCGCTGATGCCCTCGACCAGCTTTTCCTTGTGGAGTTCGGCAATGCGCTCCAGCAGGCGCGCCTTGTTCACCTGGTAAGGCAGTTCGGTGACGATGATGGCCTGACGACCGGAACTGATGTCCTCGAAATGGGTACGCGCACGCACCCGCACGCGTCCGCGACCATTGCGGTAAGCGTTGCCGAGGTCCGCAATGCCATTGATGATGCCGCCCGTCGGGAAGTCCGGGCCCTTCACGATTTCCATCAACTGCGCCAGCGTTACTTCCGGCTGGTCGATGACCATGATGCAGGCGTCGATGATTTCGCAGAGGTTGTGTGGCGGAATGTTCGTCGCCATGCCGACCGCGATGCCCGCGGAGCCGTTGACCAGCAGGTTCGGCACGCGGGTGGGCAGCACGGAAGGCTCGTGCTCGGATTCGTCGTAGTTGGGAACGAAGTCGACGGTTTCCTTGTCGATGTCCCCGAGCATTTCGTGGGCCACGCGGGTGAGGCGGACCTCGGTGTAACGCATGGCGGCCGCCGCGTCGCCGTCCACGGAACCGAAATTGCCCTGACCGTCGATGAGCAGGTAACGCAGGCTGAACGGCTGCGCCATGCGCACCATGGTGTCGTACACCGCACTGTCGCCGTGCGGGTGGTATTTACCAATGACGTCGCCGACGATACGGGCCGACTTCTTGTAGGCCTTGTTCCAGTCGTTGCCGAGTTCGTGCATGGCGAAAAGCACGCGCCGGTGCACTGGCTTCAGACCGTCACGGGCGTCCGGCAGGGCGCGGCCCACGATGACCGACATCGCGTAGTCGAGATACGACTGGCGCATCTCGTCCTCGAGGTTGATGTAGAGGAGTTCGCGAGCGATTTCAGCCATG
>CALQLF020000048.1 GCA_943331345.2 Candidatus Planktophila lacus
CGCTGGCTCATCCCCCGCCTGCCGGATTTTCAGGCCAAGCACCCCCAGATCAACGTGCGGCTGAACACTTCACAGCGCGACGTGGACTTCGAGCACGAAGATGTGGATGCCTGCGTGATGATAGGCACGCCCGTGAACGACGACCTGCAATACACCTACCTCTTTGGCAGCGAACTGCTGCCCGTCTGCAGCCCGGCGCTGCTCAGTGGTGCGAACGCGTTGCGTACACCTGGCGACCTATCGCAACACACGCTGTTACAGGTGTACCCGTCAGGGCGCGACTGGAACTTGTGGCTGGATGCGCAAGGCGCCGGGCATGTAGACCCGGACACCGGCTTGCAGTTCGACAGCTACGACCACGCTTTAAGCACAGCAGCTCAAGGGCTAGGCGTAGCACTGGGCATGCAGCCTTATCTGGCAAAAGACCTGCGCTCCGGTTTGCTCGTGGAAGCATTTCCCGGCAAGCGCATCCGCAACGACCGCGACTGGTATTACGTATGCCGGCGCGAACGTAGCAAACAACCGAAGATTTCGGCCTTCCGCGATTGGCTACTGGCCAAGGTAGCGGAAGACCCAGACATCGTGGACGTGCGAAAGGGCTGACTCAGTCCGCTTGTTCCCCCAGGAACCCGCCAGTTTGGTGCGCCCACAAACGCGCATAAAGCCCGCCTTGCGCCAGCAGTTCGGCGTGGGACCCCTGCTCCACAATCTCGCCTTTCTCAAGCACCACCAGCCGGTCCATCGCTGCAATGGTGGACAGCCGGTGGGCAATGGCCACCACCGTCTTGCCTTCCATCAAGCGGTACAGGCTTTGCTGAATGGCGGCCTCCACTTCCGAGTCCAGCGCGCTGGTGGCCTCGTCCAACAGGAGGATGGGCGCGTCCTTCAGCATGACGCGTGCGATGGCGATGCGCTGCCGCTGACCGCCGCTCAGCTTTACGCCACGCTCACCTACATGGGCGTCATACCCCGTACGGCCTTTGGCGTCTTTCAGACCCACGATGAAGTCGTGCGCTTCGGCGCGTTTTGCCGCCGCGACAATCTCTTCTTCCGTAGCCTCGGGCCGCCCATAGGCGATGTTCTCGCGTACCGAGCGGTGCAGGAGTGAAGTGTCCTGCGTCACCATGCCGATGGCAGACCGCAGGCTGTTCTGTGTGACGCCGGCAATGTCCTGTCCATCGATACGGATGCAGCCGGAGCGCAGGTCGTAGAAGCGCAGCAAGAGGTTCACGATAGTGCTCTTGCCAGCGCCCGAGCGACCGACCAGCCCAATTTTCTCGCCGGGCTTCACAGTGAGCGACAACTGCCGGATAACAGCCGGACGCACTGCGGAGATGTCTTCGCCGTAGCTGAAGACGACATCGTCCAACTGCACTTCCGCGCGACTGACACGCAACGGCACGGCATCCCGATGATCGACGATGGACGGCGCCGTGGCCAGCGTATTGATGCCGTCCTGCACGGTGCCTACCTGCTCGAACAGCGAGGCAAACTCCCACATCACCCAATGCGATACGCCATTCAAACGTAGCGCCATCGCCGTAGCAGCGGCGACGCCGCCCAAGCCAACCTGCCCGGCAGACCAAAGCCACAACGCCGAGCCGAGACAGCCGAGGATGAGCAACATGCCAAGCGTGTGGTTCACCACTTCGAAGCCGCTGACCTTGCGCATCTGCTGCTTGACGGTAACCAGAAACTCTTCCATTCCGCCACGCGCGTAGCCGCTTTCACGCGCGGTATGCGAGAACAGCTTTACGGTGGTGATATTGGTATAGGCATCGGTGATGCGGCCGGTCATCATGGACCGCGCATCTGCTTGCGCCTGCGAAGCACGCGCCAAGCGCGGCACGAAGTAACAGACACAAAGTGTGTACAGCACCAGCCAGCCGAGGAATGGCACCAGCAGCCAAGTGCTGAACGTGCCAGCCACGAAGACGATGGTGACGAAGTAGACCAGCACGTAAACCAGAATGTCGGTGACCGTGAACCAGGTGTCGCGCACAGCTAGCGCGGTCTGCATCAGCTTGGCAGCAACGCGGCCGGCAAATTCATCGTGATAGAACGACAAGCTCTGCGCCAACATGCGGCGATGGAATTCCCAACGGAGCCGCATGGCGAAGTTGCCCGCCAGCGCCTGCCGCCGGAACGCCGTCTGGAAGAACACCAGCACGGAACTGCCCAGCAACACCGCGGCCACCAAGTAAAGCCGATGCCGTTCGTTCACCCACAGGCTGGCGCGGTCCACAATGCCCAGCCAATCCACCACACGCCCGAGCAGAGCGAACAGCAGTGCCTCGAACATGCCAATGACGGCCGTGATGAGGGTCATGCCAACCAGATACCGCCGCAGTCCGCGGGTGCAGGCCCACAAGAACGCGATCAAGCCGGTAGGTAACGGCAGCTGCTGCCCTTCAGGGTAGGGGTCGACGCGGGTCTCGAAATAGCGAAGCAAAGTTGTACCTGTGATTGTTCATTAGGTCAGATTGGTAATTTTGCAGCATATGACTGCCGGTAGCAGATTACTTCCCAATGCGGGACGTCACATTCGCCCGCAAACTTGGAGAGTGCTGGGCTCATCTCTGATGGCAACTTCTAGTTTACGTGCGCGTTTTTCAGGAAGCGCACCCTGGGCTTTCAGAGTTTCGCCATCAGCTCAGCTAGGGCGGATGCCTTCCATACAAAACCAAGGTCTGATTCATGTTGGATTCGGCCGCTGTAAATTCCCAGAAAGCGGGTCACTGGACCTGAGTACACCGCGGACCCACCACCGATTGTTGGAACCATACCTCCGCTTCGATGAGCAATCACCGGGGAGCCAGACTGGCCAGGTCGAGTCCTACAGTCAATCAACATGACAGGGAGCTGATCGTAGTCGAGGTCGGGTTCAGACGCGAGGAATCCTGATGCCCAGATGGCAACATACCCGGAAACTGAACGTCCTAACGGAAAGCCCACCACACTTACAGAGTCAGCTGGCCCCACATGAATCGGCGGACCCGGACTCGCAGGGTCGTAAGGATACATTTGGATGCCGGCGAGCTGACTCAAAGGTAGGGCGATAAAATCCGCCTTTGAGCCGAGCCGGGGGTGCTCGTACCAACGCGGAATGCTATCTGTGAAGAGCGGCTCAACAGTCTTGGTCCAGGATCCCAACGCGCCGAGGGCATTGTGTTGGATAGCTATCTCATCTGGGACACCAGCCATCTTCGATAGCGGCTCCCCGGTGTCCTGATGCCGGCCCGTTACGTTATGCCTATTTGTTACCAGGTAGTAGCCATGTTTGCCGCAAACGACAAATCCTGTTGCCGTTCCAAGTACCTGTCCTCGAAAACGAAGTTCGAGAAACAATGACTGCACAGAAGGGACCGCGATAGAGCCTGCCATCTATCAACGCCTCCTCACCCCGCCCACTTCGGGAACGCCGTTTTCAGCCGCTCCACCGTGTGTCGCCACTTCGGCGTGGTCGGCTGGCACACCGAGTTCTGGTTGCCGAATAAGCCCACTTCGTTGAAAGCCTGGGTCTCGAGCACGGTCTGCAGCCACTGTACCCGGACGAAATACTCGGACTTCTCCGGGTCGTCAGCTACCGCGCGCCACTCGTCTCCATGCCGCAGTACATCGAGAGCTGAGCGCATGCCGTCGTTGGTGGGCAGGATGAAGTCCTTGGCCGCCTGCACGGCCTCCATCACGCGACCCACCCCCACGTAGCCGGTCTTGGGGATCTTCACCCACACCCGGTCGCCCGGTGACAGCAGCTTCAGGGTCTGGCTGTACCAAGTACCGCCGCCCGCACTGATGAAACCATGCTGTCGGGCCTCTTCCCATACGCGCGCGGGATTGCCGCCGTAGGACACATAGAACTCACCGTTCCACGGCTCCTTCTCACCGTCTGGCCCTGTGGCGGCCGCCACCTTGGCCTGCGTCTCACCGGGATCGATCAACCAAGCGCGGCTTAGCAGCTGCTGGCCGCCGTGCTCGAAGACCTGGAAGAACACCACATTGATCGCGATGTCGCGCGCGTTCAGGTAGGCCACGATGCGCTCGGTGGAGGGGTCGAGCTCGGCTGCCACGATGATGATCTGGTGCGCGTGGTTCAGCGTCTCCTCGTCGAGCGGGACACCGAACCGCTTCTGGAAGGCCGCACCCAGGCTACCGCCCTGCGAGAACCGGTCGTAGATCTGGACGATACGGTCGGCAGTCAGCTCCGCCACCCACGACGCATAGTCCAGCGCCTGGGCGACGATCTCGCGCGGCGTGCGGTCGCGCTTGAGCTCGATGAGCACCAGGGAACCGTCGGGCGCAATGGCTAGCAGGTCGATGCGCCCACCATGGCTGGTGACCTCCTGGCGGCCGATCAGCATCCACTGGCTCGACAGGATTGCCGGCTCGCGGATGATCATGTCCTCGAGCTGCTGCTCGCTGGAGAGCTTGGAGGTGATCAGCGGGGTGGGCTGCTGGCCGACCTGCCAGATGGCGTGCTGGATGGGCATGAGCGGTGTTGGGATGGGGTTTAAGAGGTTGTCAGGAGTCGGTGCCGGATAACAAGTATATCTTCAAGTGATTGATATGTATGGATTTTCTGTCTTTCCGTATCTTGTTATCTTCCGACCAAGATAATAAATTCGAATCAGCGCGGCGCTACCCGGCACGGCCGTTGCCTACCCGTGCAAGCAACCGTTCGCAATTGTCTGCGCGCATCGCTTCGTCGGCTGCGTGATGCGCTTTCCGAGCCACTTCGTGGACCATCTTGGATAGATGCCTTGTCTAAATCTTCGCCTCCTCGAAGAATTAGAAAACAATTAAATCAATGGCTTACCGCTATTCACTCGTCTTGGATGCGAGCCTAGAAGCAGCTTTATCCAAGCCAGCTGCCGAACTCGCAGGGCCTGGCAGCCACAGCGCTAGAGCCCGTGGCCCCCGCGTGTGGACAAGCCCGCCCCGCCGCATGGCTTGAAGGAGGTTTTTCAGCTTGTGGGCCTTTTGCTCCGGGCTGAGCACTTCCGGCAGCTTGGCAAGCAGCAGGGCGTCCAGGTCCGCACGCGTCGCTTGGCCGTAGGTCGTGAGGTACTCCAGCACCAGCTGCTGGTAGTAGCTGTCGTCGAAGCCGCGGTTCCGGATGTAGCGCGCTTTCTGGCCCGCCGCATCGGCCAACTTGGCCGAGATGAAGAGCCGTGGCGCCCGCCCCTCGATCAAGCCTCGATTGCGCAGCGCACGAGCCTCCTCTGCCAGCAACGATCGTCCCTTCTGGACACGGTCCAGCTGGATCACCTCGCGAAGGGACAGATCGCTGCGGACCATCAGCGCGCGGGCGAACTTGGCATCGAGCATCTGCCCTTGCAGGATCAGCTCCACTCGGGGATGACCCTGCGGGCTTGTGTCGAACACATAGTCGGGCATCGGAAACAGCCGCCGGCGCTGCGTCGCGAACATCCGCCGGATGCCGCTGCCTGCCTGATCGATCATCCGCAGACGGATCATCCCGTCGATCAGCCATTGGTTGCGGTAGTGTTCGGGCGGCGACTGGTGCTCCAGCATCCACTCAACGCTCGGCGGAATGAACTGGCCGAGATTGCTCAACACCAGCCGGTCAGGATGTTCAACAAGATTGATCTTGCCGCCGAGCTGGTAGTCCTGATGCGCCACGGCATTGTGAAGCGCCTCGCGAATCACCCAGTTGTCGTAGCGTGGGACTGGCGTCGGAAAGAGCGTCCCATCCGGCATGTGGTCGATGGTCTCGTTGCGCACTCGCGCGAACGCACGCTCAGTACTCAGCAGGAACGGGAGGCCGAACGGCTGCGAAGTCACATGCCCGTTGTCCGCATCGCGCAGCGCCCAGGTGACCTTGACATCCGCTGGCGCGAGGAAGTGGGCCGACTCGTCCTTGCCGAGCAGCAGCAGGGCGGAGCGGGTGATGCGGTCCTGCTTGGTGACATGGGCCTTGTTCAGCAGGGTCTCATCGTTCCACCCGGCGATCTCTTGCTGAAGGGCTTCATGCCGGCGCTCGTCGGGCTCGCCTCGTAGCAGGTACTCGGTAAAGCGCACCCGAGCCGCCGCAACCGCCTCCGCGTCCAGGTCCGAAAGTGTCGCCCCGGGTACCACCGCGCCTGTCCAATCATCCTTCACACCCAGGCGGGCCCACAGGCGCGCCTCCTTGTCGGGGTGATCAGAAAGATTGACCTTGTGGCTGTCCACCCGGATGTAGCGCACGCTCCGGAAGGCTACCGGGGCACTGCGAGCGGGGTGGATCTCCAGCATCACGACCCGGCCGAGCGGATGCGCCACTTCGTGAAACTCGAAGTCCGCGCGCGGCCGAGTCAGCGCCTGCAGCCACATGATCAGCGCCTGATTGCCCACCTTGCGACCGAAGGGGTCGAACGTGGTTGTGGTCACCACGTGCGTGCCATCTGAGACACCCCAGACCAACCAGGCCCGCTCATGCCCATGCAGCGCCGCTGTATTGGCCAGAGCGGATATGTACTGCCCGATGTCCTCGGGCTCAGCGAGGTTCGACTTGAACTCGACCGTCCCCTGCTCACGCGGTAGGCGCTGCAGGGCATCGAGCGTAGCGAGCAGGTGGGGCGCCGCCGTCATGCGAGGGCAGATTCAACAAGCGCCTCGGCCAGACGCGACTGCGTTGCTTGGCTGGCGGCAAGGCGTTGGCGCAGGTCGGCGCAGAGGCGGAGAAGTTCTGTGACACGGGTCACGATGCGAGTTTGTTCCGCGAGCGGCGGCAACGGGATGGGCACGCCGCGAACTTTGTCGGCATTCAAGTTCTGTACAACACCACCAGCAGCGGCCGCCACAAACAGCTCGCGCATGAACGAGGACGAAAGAAGCAGATAGAGGTAATCCTTATTCAACGAGCTGGGCGGGCTGATACGCAACCACCCGTCATGAATGCAACCCTCGATCTGTGTGATGTAAGGGCGCCCAAAACTCATCGAGTTGGTAAGCAGGAAATCTCCAGGATAGACCTTCCGCGTCTTCGACAAGCCTTCCGGTCGGATCCTCTCCCTTGCCGAGGTGATGTACTTGCCGCCTTTTTCCGTATCGCCAATCTTGATCCAGTTCAAGCCATTCGGTGAGTCGGTGAGAAACGCTTCGATCGGCCTCGGAGATCCACCACGCTCGATACCTGCGATTGAGCCTAGCCGCATCCAGTCCCATCCCACTGGAATATCAAAAGGTACCTCGCCGGAATCAAGCGTTGCGAGGGGCTTATCGCTCTTAATTTTTCCTTCAGCAACCAACCTGTTCTTATCGGAGCGAATGCGACGAAGAAGAAGACTGACGGGCTCGTCGTTCGCGTCTTGCCGCACCAGCGTCCCGCGAACGGCCAGTTGCAGAATGGTCTGCTCCAAGACATCCACCGCCTCCGGCCGATCCAGCAGCAAGTCGAAGTGCTCGGCCACGCGTTGCCAGTTGGCGGCCAGTTCCTCGGGCGTGGTGCTCTCGGTCAGTGTGCCCAGCAGGGTTTCGAGCAGGCGGGCATGCTGCTGCGCTTCGACCCGGCCCTTGGCTTCGAGGGCATCGCACAGCTGCATCAGTTCGTTGACGCGGGCGACGATGCGGGCTTGATCTCGCAGGGGAGGAATTGCGATTGGAAGCGATGCGATATGGCCCTGATTGACCGTCTTCTGTCCGGCCGTGCTGATGAATAGATCACCGATGCGCTTCCGAACCATGTCGCAGCTGGCGAACAGCGCAAGGTAGTGCGGCTCCAGCACCTGGCGACTTACCCGAAGCCGGATGAAGTGGTCACAGTAGATCGCCCGAGGCCCACCTTCCACCAGATTGAACTGGCCGACGATGTCTGCGCTACCGTTGACCCGAGTGATGAGGATGTCGCCGTCTCGAAGAAGGTACTTCTCGATGTCCTCTCGACGAATGGGGACCGTGCGTGTTTCCGCCAATGAAACCCGCCGGTTCCTGATGTCGGCGAGTCGGAGGACGGTGATCGGCTGACCTCCGGCATCTCCTCTGCTCGCAGCCCCGTTCTGGAACTCAGGCTGCAGCTCTCCCAGTCGCTGCCATCGCCACCCCTTGGGCAGCTCATAGGGCGCGTCGCCGTCATACGTCATATCCGGAGCCAGGGTTGCATCGGTAGGCTCCCGCTGGGACAGTCCCCCGCGAACCGCCAGCGACACAATCAAGTTCCTCAGCCGCGCCACGCCACCATGCGCCGTGGCCAGCAGCTCAAACTGCCGCACAAGGACCGCCTGTGCGCTTGGCAAGTACCGCGCGCTCGGCTCCCGAGCCTCAAGCACCGCACTCACGACCGAGCCCCAAGCGACTCCGCCAGGATCGCCTTCAACTGATCCCGCAAGGCCTGCGCCTCGGCCTGCAGCCGCGCGTAGTCCCGCAGCAACTCGTCAGGGTCATGGCTCACCGCCTCGGCCGCGTGCGGGTTCTTCTGATCGAGGTTGAAGCCCGCCGCGCGGATGGCGTCGATGCTCACCCGCCACGCGCGCTCGTTCTCCACCCGCGCCGCGAAGCCGTCGGCCTCGCTGCCCCACCACGCTTTCTCGACGTCGAACTCCTCAATGCGGATGGGCTTAGTCTTGTTGTAGCTCTTCGCGCCCGGCGGGTAAGGGTGCTCGTAGTACCAGATGGCCTGCGTCGGCCGGCCCTTGGTGAAGAAGAGCAGGTTGGTCTTGATGCCGGTGTAGGGGGCGAACACGCCGTTGGGCAGGCGCACGATGGTGTGCAGGTCGCACTCGGTGAGCAGCTGCTCCTTGATGCGGGTCTTCACGCCCTCGCCGAACAGCGTGCCGTCGGGCAGCACCAGCGCGGCGCGGCCGTTGGCCTTCAGGATGTGCTTGATCAGCACCAGGAAGAGATCGGCCGTCTCCTTGGTACGCACATCGGCTGGAAAGCCCGCCTCGATGCCCGGCTCTTCGATGCCACCGAAGGGCGGGTTGGTGAGCACCACGTCCACGCGCTCAGCGGGCGTGTAGTCACGCAGCGGCCGAGCCAGCGTGTTGTCGTGGCGGACATTGCTCGGCACCTCGATGCCGTGGAGCATCAGGTTGGTCACGCACAGCAGGTGCGGCAGCTGCTTCTTCTCCACGCCCAGGATGCTGGTCTGCAGCAGCGCCTCGTGCTCGGTGTTGCGCACCTGCTTGCGCAGGTGCTCGATTGCGCACACCAGAAAGCCGCCCGTGCCGGTGGCGGGGTCGAGCACGCGCTCGCCCAGCTGCGGGTTGACCATGTCCACCATGAACTGCGTCACCGCGCGGGGCGTGTAGAACTCGCCCGCGTTGCCAGCGCTCTGCAGGTCGCGCAGGATCTTCTCGTACAGGTCGTTGAACTGGTGGCGGTCGGCCTGTCGGTTGAAGTCGATGCCGGCGAGCTTGTTGATCACCTGCCGCAGCAGTTGCCCGCTCTTCATGAAGTTGTTGGCGTCCTCGAACACGCCGCGCACCACCCAGCCCCGTGGGTTGCGCACCGGGTCCGCCGCTAGGCTCTTCAGCTTCGGGAACAGCTCATTGTTAACGAAGTCGAGCAGCACGTCGCCGGTGATGCCCTCGGGGTCGGCAGCCCAGTTCCGCCAGCGCAGGTTTTCCGGGATGGGGCTGCGGTAGGCGTCGCGAGTGAGTTCGAGCTCTTCCTCCAGCGCGTCGAACACTTTCAGGAACAGCAGCCACACCATCTGCTCGATGCGTTGCGCATCGCCGTTGATGCCGGCGTCCTGACGCATGACATCCTGAATCGATTTTATTGTGGGCGAGAGATTGGACATACGGAATCCGGTTTTTTCGAATGGGGATAGCCCAGCCTCAGTTAGCACTCAGGGCGTAAATCTCTGTTTCCAGCAACCTTAGCGCCTGAAGGTACTGCGGCTTACCACCGAAACTGCGTATCAATTCGACAGGCGAACCGAGGTCAGAGAGGGGTCTTATCTTGAGTACTTCGCTGCTTTCTATGGTCATGATGCCCTCATCTGCATACTTGTCGAGCAAGGCATTGATCACTTTGCGAGCTACGGGGCTGTATTGGGCAAATACATCGCGCTGCTGTACGCGCCGTGCCCGCTCGCGGCGAGTTACGGGAGGCATGTCGTAGGCGACATGCAGCAGCAAATCAAACGGGTCAAGTTCTGCCATCCCCGACTGTGTCATTTCTTCTGCGAGAGCATCAAGAAAAACGCCCTGATGCTCCAGTTCCTCTATCAGCACCGCCTTGCGTTCTGCGGCATTCCACGCCTGAAGGAAATGATTCAACGAAGTGTAAGCTTTACTCAGATTGATTCGCGTGTAATCGCGCAAACTCTCGGTGACAAGCTTGCCCTCGGCATTCAGGTATTGCACCCACTCGCGGGCTACCATCACGCTCACCGATCCACCCAGTAAGTACTTGCGCGGTGTATCCTCAGCGGGCCCAGCTTTGAAGGGGCCTAGCGGCGGAGATACAGGTGGTTTGTCCGGCTGCGACCCGGAAGCCCCAGTGCTGGCGTCTTCCGTGTCAGCTTTCGGGTCCGGTGGGTCGATGGGGTCTTCGCCCTTCGGCTCGTAGATCTGCACCGGGTCGCCGTCGAAGTCTTGGTCGGCAAATAGTTCGGTGGCGCGCTTGAAGTCCAGAATAGTGAACCAGTTCTTTCCCAGATCTTCGCGCAGCCGAGTACCGCGGCCGATGATTTGCTTGAAAAGCGTCATCGACTTGATGTTCTGGTCGAGCACGATCAGTTTGCAGGTCTGGGCATCCACCCCGGTGCTCATCAGTTTGGAGGTGGTAGCGATGACCGGCAGCGGCTTCTCCGGATCTATGAAGTTATCGAGCTGCGCCTTACCTTCAACGTTGTCACCAGTAATCTGCACCACGTAGTTCGGCTGGGTCTGGCAGATATCGGCGTTGGCGTTGCTCAGCGCCTGCCGCATGCGGGCCGCATGGTCGATATCTTCGCAGAAGACTATGGTTTTGTCGTAGCGGCTAGTGGCCCTCAGGTAGCTTGTAATTTTCTCCGCTACGACCTCATCACGCCGGTCCAACACCAGTCGGCGATTCATGTCGCGCCCGGTGTAGACACGATCCTCAATCCTGTGGCCGAGCTTGTCAGTCATGCCGTCTGTGGGGCGCCAGCCGAAGGTGTCTTTGTCCAGATCAACGCGGATTACCTTGTAGGGAGCGAGGTATCCGTCCTCAATGCCTTGCCGCAGGCTGTAGGTGTACACCGGCTCACCGAAGTAATGGGTGTTGGAGACCTCTTCGGTCTCCTTCGGCGTGGCGGTCAGACCAATCTGGGTTGCATTGTTGAAGTAGCTCAGGATTTCGCGCCAAGCCGAATCTTCAGCCGCGCTGCCGCGGTGGCACTCGTCCACCACGATCAAGTCGAAGAAATCCGGCGAGAACTGCTTGTAGATGTTTCGCGACTCCTCAGCGCCCGACACGGCCTGGTAAAGCGAGAGGTAAATCTCGTAGCTCTTGTTGATCTGCTTGGTAGTGGGACTAACGGCCAGGTCGAGCTCTTCTACCGTGAACTGGCCCTGCCCATCCACCCGTTCTATGCCCTTGGCATTCGGGCTGAGCTTTGCCATGGCGCCCTTGAACGGACGAAAATCATTAACCATGGTCTGGTCAATCAGGATATTCCGATCGGCCAGAAACAGAATTCGCTTGCGCGCGCCGCTTTTCCACAGGCGCCAGATAATCTGAAAAGCCGTGTAGGTCTTGCCCGTGCCGGTGGCCATCACCAACAGCACGCGCTTGCGGCCGCAGGCAATGGCCTCCACCGTGCGGTTGATGGCCTGCAGTTGGTAATACCGGGGCGTCTTGCTCGGAGCGTAGTCGAACTCCGTGACCTGCCGAACTTCCGGTGTCCAGCCCTTCCAAGTGCAGTAGCGAGCCCAAAGTTCTGCGGGCGATGGGAATTCATCAAGCGTCAGAGTTCGCTCAAGCACACCGTCGGCCAGCGTCGCATCGCGAAATACGAACCCATCCCCGTTGCTCGAGAAGCAGAACGGCACATCCAACAGCTCCCCATAGCGAATGGCCTGCGCCATGCCGGCACCCACCGCTTGCCTGTTGTCCTTGGCTTCCACCACAGCCAGCGGAATATTCGTCTTGTAGAAAAGCGCGTAGTCGGCCCGAAGAACCGTGGCCGTATCACGACGGGCCGTTCGCCCTCGCACCACCATGCGCCCTGCCCGCAGCGGATATTCGCGATAAATCTGCTCCATGCCATGCCACCCCGAGCGCTCCATGGCGGGGCGAATGAATTTGTCGCAAATATCGCTTTCGGACAGCGCACTCTTGTTCATGGGGTTCGGGGAGATATTCCGCCGATAATCGGAAAAATCCGCGGCAGCGGTTTATATCTAGGCATGCCGGCATTTTGAGCCAACCAATCTGTTATGTCGACGGATTGCATATCCAGCGCCCGACCGACCGAATTATCGCGTCCGGCTCGATCGATTCAGGTGCATGTTTCTGTACGTCCCCATCTGGTGGGAGATGCGGGAACTATGGCCGGTTTAGGGAGGTGGGGCAGACGGGTAGCTCCACGCCAAAAAAACTATACCCAACAATGAGTTACGGGAATGCTGCGGGTTTCATACTTGTTTTTAAAAACAAGTGTTTGGTCACTTTCCGATGCAAAACCGCCCGAACACCTCGGCCAGCACGTCATCCGCGACGGTGCGCCCGGTAATGCTGCCCAGCGCGTCCTGCGCCAACCGCAGTTCTTCCGCTACCAGTTCCCCACCAGCCTTGGCGTTGTCCGCGGCGCGCGCCGCCTCCAGGTAGTGCAGCGCTTCGCGAACCGCCTGCACATGGCGTTCGCGGGCACTGAAGGCGCCCACGCCTTCGCCGCTGCCACGACCAAGGCGTCGCAGTATTTCCGTCCGCAAGGCATCCAGTCCTTCACCCGTGGCCGTGCTCACGCGGAGGGCAGCCGGCAACAGCGCAGCATCGTTGGCGCCCGCGCCTGCTAGGTCCGTCTTGCTCGCCACCAGTAGCAGCCGCTCGGTCGCGGCGTTCTGGCCGGGCAATTCGTCTAGATTCATGGCCTGAATGTCGTCGGCCGCCGCCGCCAGCGCTTCGTTGTCGGCGCTGTCCACCAAGTACAACACCAGGTCCGCATTCACGACAGCAGCGCGCGCACGGCGCACGCCTTCTTGCTCCACCACATCCGCGGTGTCGCGCAGGCCTGCGGTGTCCAGCAGCGTTAGGCCAACGCCAGCCAGCTCCACTTCGATTTGCAGCACGTCACGCGTGGTGCCGGGTACGGGGGTGACGATGGCGGTGTCTTCACGCGTCAGGGCGTTCAACAGCGAACTCTTGCCGGCATTCGGGCGCCCGGCCAACACCACGCGGGGGGTTGCGGTTACGCGCACACCACCACGGGTCGCCGCGAGCAGCGCCCGGCAGGTATGTTCCAGCGATGCAAGCGGTCCCGCGAGTTCGACGGCGACGGGTACATCGCGTTCGTCGGGAAAATCGAGCGACGCCTCGCACAGCGCCCGCGTCTGTAGCAGCCCCATGGCCAAGGCGTTCACGCGGTCGCTGAACTCCCCGGAGAGGCTCCGCACGGCAGCACGCGCGGCGGCAGCGGAGCCGGCAGCGATCAGGTCGGCGACGGCCTCGGCTTGGGCGAGGTCCATGCGGCCGTTCAGGTAAGCGCGCTGGGTGAATTCGCCCGGTTGCGCCATGCGTGCACCAGTGGCCAAGGCGGCACCCAGCACCAGTTGCAGGGCCGCGGGGCTGCCGTGCCCCTGCAGTTCCAGCACGTCTTCACCGGTGTAACTGTTCGGCCCCGGAAACCATAAGGCCAAGCCTTCATCTAAAGAGGCCCCGTTGGCGTCACGAAAGCGCCCCAATGTGGCCAGGCGCGGCTGGGGCAAGCGGCCCAGCAAGGCGTGCGCGACGGCGGCGGCCCCCGACCCGGAAACCCGCAACACGCCAATACCGCCGCTACCGGGCGGCGTGGCGATGGCGGCGATGGTTTCGCTTTCATTTGAAGACATGCCCGCATTGTCCCCGAACCCCATGGAAATGGAACGAGCGCTGCCCCTGCCAGCGGCAAAGCGCGTTGCCCATACCAATACACTGGCCTATACAATAGCCTATGCGATGGCATATGCTTGATAGCTGCCAATTGCGCGAAGGACCGCCAATGAAATACCGACGCAATTCCCCAAGCACACGGCATGGCGTGGAAGACAGCCCCGACGACATCCGCGTCGTCAGCCTATTCCGCAACGGCGCGAACCAAGCGGTGCGTATCCCTCGGGAATTCGAGTTGCCAGGCACGGAGGCCCGATTGCGGCGGGAAGGCGACCGGCTCGTTCTCGAACCCGTGGAGGCGGCGTCCCTGCACGAACTCATCCGTGCCTGGGAGACGGAGCCTCCGCTCGAAGAGGACATTCCCGAGTTCCCGGATGAATCGCCTGAACCGGTCTCGTTCTAGGGCGTCGTCATGGATCGCTATCTGTTGGATACGAACGCATTGTCGTCATTGGTCCGTCGATCTTCCGGGGCAGTACGCCAACGCATCCTGAGCTTGCCCAAGGGTGCCGTGGTGACCAGCCCAATCGTCTTGTGCGAAGTGCGCTTCGGCCTGGAGAAGCGCAACTCCACGGCACTGAACGAGCGCGTCCGCAAAACGCTAAATGCCTTGGAAGTGCTGCCGTTGAGCCCGGGTTTCCCGGAGATCTACGGAAAACTGCGCGCCACCTTGGAGGCCGCGGGCACGCCGATCGGAGCCATGGACTTGCTCATTGCCGCCCACGCCCTAAGCGAAGGGGTCACACTCGTCACGGCCAATGTGCGCGAATTCACTCGCGTTCCCGGTCTTCGCATACAGAACTGGGAAGCAGAAGCCGGCTAACTCCCGGCCCACTATTCCTACCCCGCGCTACGCGCCAGCCAAGCTTGCAGCACGTCTTGGCTACCGGCCGGCAAATGCAGGCCCAGCTTGGTGCGGCGCCACAGAATGTCTTCGGCGGTCACCGCCCACTCTTCACGCCGCAAGTAGTGCAACTCCGCAGCATAAAGCCCGGGTAGCACTTCTTCACCGAGCCCATACTCGCCAGCGCCTTCGGTGGCGGGCGGTGCCGCAGGGAAGCGCGTGCCATAGCAGCGGGCCCAACGGTCGGTGAGCGTGGGCGGCAGCTTGGGAAACTGCAACCGCAAGGCGGCGCGCCAAGCGTCAATATCTCCACCGGGCACATCGCCGCCGGGCAGCGTGGCTTCGCGTGTCCAGGGGCCGGTAGCCGCAGGGAAGAACGGCGCCAGCTTCTCCAGCGCATCTTCGGCCAGTCTGCGGAAGGTAGTGATCTTCCCGCCGATGACATTCAGCAGCGGCGCGCCTTCGGCATCGAGCACGAGGTGGTAGTCGCGCGTGACGCCCGCCGCTTCTTCTTCCTCGCTGCCCATGAGCGGGCGCACGCCGGAATAGGTATGGACCACCTCCGCTGGCGATACTGGCTGCTTGAAGTACTTCGTGGCCAGAGCGCACAAGTACGCAGTTTCATCAGCATCGATGGATACTTGTGCCGGATCGCCGCGGTAGTCCACATCGGTGGTGCCGATGAGCGTGAAGTCCTGCTCGTAAGGAATGGCAAAGACGATGCGACGGTCGCTGTTCTGGAAGATGTAGGCGTAGTCGTGGTCGAAAAGCTTCGGCACAACGATGTGACTGCCCTTCACCAAGCGAACAGAGGCACCGGGCTCGGCGTGGAACGCTTGCTCCACGAAACGCTGTGCCCATGGGCCCGCAGCGTTCACCACGGCGCCGGCGTTCACCGTGCGTTCGGTGCCGTCGGCGGACAGCAAGGTGGCCTGCCAGCGCGAAGCCAAGGCGCCAACGGCGGGAGCACCCTTCGGCGCAGCGGTACCGTTTCCCGTCCGCTGCAACTTCGTACACCGCGTGCGCGTCAACACGGTGGCGCCATGGGCGGCCGCATCGACGGCATTCAGCACCACCAGTCGCGCGTCATCCACCCACACATCGGAATAAACGAAGCCCGTCTTGAACTGCGACTGCAGTGGTTCGCCGGATGCGTGCTGCCCCAATTTCACCGCACGCGAACCGGGCAAGCGCTTGCGTCGTGCCAAGTGGTCGTAAAGGAACAGACCAATGCGAATCATCCATGCCGGACGCAAGTGCGGTTCGTGCGGCATGACAAACCGCAGCGGCCAGAGAATGTGCGGCGCCGCCGCCAGCAACACTTCGCGTTCAGCAAGCGCCTTTCGTACCAAGCCGAACTCGTAGTACTCCAGGTAGCGCAAGCCACCATGGATGAGCTTGGTGCTGGCCGAAGACGTATGCGCCGCCAAGTCGTGTTGTTCGCACAGCACCACCTTCAACCCACGACCGGCAGCATCACGCGCGATACCGGCACCGTTGATGCCGCCACCGACTACCAGCAGGTCGCAATCCATGGGCTCGTTCAACGTTGCCACTCACTGCACTGGTAGGTGGCCTTGGCCAGCCACGCGGGGTTGATGTCCACGCCCCAGCCTGGCGCCGAAGGAATGGTGAGGCAGCCGCTGTCGACGCGGTACGGGTCGCCGAGGAACAGCTCCTGTTGCCAGGGGTAATAGTCGGCGCCTTCGATGGAAAATTCGAGATACTTGCCGGCATTCGGGATGGCGCCTAGCAGGTGCATGGTGCAAATGGTGACGAGCGAAAGGTTCGCGCTGTGAGGCGTGCAAGGCAGGCCATGTTGCTCAGCCATTTCCGCGACCAACAAAGTCCTCGAAAGTCCGCCCATGTACATGACGTCGGGCTGCACAATATCCACGGCACGCATGGCCATCATGCGCTGCCAGGTGGCAAGGTCCCAGTCTTGTTCGCCTCCTGTCACGTCCAAATCCAGCGCCGCAGTCACTTCCCGGGTTTGTTCCAGCTGCCAATAAGGCACGGGCTCTTCGAAGTGGCTGATGCCATGGGCCTCGAGCACGCGGCCCACTTCGATGGCGCGCTTCACCGAAAACCCACTATTGGCATCGACCAGCTTGGCGACGCCATCCCCGAGGGCGCGTGACACGACCGGAATGACTTCCTCCGTGCGACCGGGCCATTCGTCCACGTCACGGCCGCATTCCGCAGCCACACGCCACTTGAAGGCATTGAACCCCTGTTCGTCACGCAATCGCGCGAGACGCGTCGCTTCGTCCTTCGGTGTGATGTCGCGTTTCATCGAAGAGGCATAGGCACGCAACTTGCCGGGCTTGCCGCCGAGCAGTTCCACCACCGGCTTGCCTTCCAGCTTGCCACGCAGGTCCCACATGGCAGTATCGAGCCCGGCCAGAGCGCGGCAACGATAGCTGCCGGGGTACTTGTGTTCGCGCTCTTCGATACGCTGGACCAGGGGCAGAACCTCGAGTGCATCCGCGCCCAGCGCCCAAGGCGCCACCTGCCGGTGAAACACTTGCGCGGTGATGTCGGCGTTATAGGTAGAAGTCTGCCCCCAACCGGTGGTGCCAGCGTCTGTCGTCAGCTTCACGAAGCAGACGAACTCGTCGGCGAAGGTCTCGAGTTTGGCAATACGGAGCATGGGCTTCCTGAAGGGAAAAGCAGGTGGAGCCAACACGGCGACCCCATGGCCGACCGTGATTTGGCGGTTGCGAAGGCCGGGTCAGGTCTTCGTGCGGATGCTTTCCAGGCCCAAGGCATCCGGCCCTTGTTCACGCCTCCACAGCGCCACTACGCTCCACAGCGCCGCGAGACTGATGATGAAAAAGAACACCATCATCGGCAGGTACCCACCGGGATTTTCCTTGCCGGCGCCATAGACATCCAGCAGTTTGCCCGCGCCGAGGTTGGCAGCAGTAAGTGCTACGTTTTGGATGACCGTGATGAGACCAAGCGCTGTACCAAGACGACGCTGTTCCACGAGCATGGTGGTGGAGGGCCAGATGACGCCAGGAACGACGGCAAAGCTGACACCCATCATGGCGGTCGATAACCACAACGGCCAATCGGTCAGCGTCAGCACCAGCAGCGTCGCGGTCATCAACAACGTGCCGAATAACATCATGGACGCGCGCCGGCCATAGCGGTCCGCGAGGAAACCGAAGAACGGCGTGGCAAAAACTGCCGTGAAGAACACCCAGCTATTGTTGATGGAGGCGGCTTCGTTGCTGAGCCCCTTCACGTTTTCGAAATAGCCGATGGCAAAAGTGCTGCGGAACGGAAAGAACACCGAGGCATACAGCACATGCAAGCCGAGGATGTACCAATAGGAGCGGTTGAAGCTGAACAGGTCCGCCCAAACTATGCGTTCATGCGTGGGTGCCGCTGCCAGCACTTTGTGGTTGCCCGCCTGCCGGTCGACCCACCAGTAGACGAGGATAGCCAGAAGACTGAAGCCCGTGATGCCCGCGCCCAGCCAAAGTGGATATTCCACGCCACGCGCATACAAACCTGCCGCCCATTGTGGTGAGGTGTCCGCCGAATAGGAGCCGACGCGTGCGAGGCTCAGGAAAAGCGTCACTGCGATGCCGATTCCGGCCTTCGGAAACCATTGCGCCAAAATGGCCAGCAAGGCCATGAACAGGCCTTCCTCGGCAAGCCCGAAGATCATGCGCCCAATGGCTACCACGACGAAGTCCGGTCCACCTGCGGTGAGCACTGCACCCAGAAAGCCCGCCGCTGCCGACCAAACCGCCATGCGCGTGGCTGTAAAGCGGTCGATGGCCCAGCCAGCCACGAGAGCGAACACGATATTGGGCAAACTCAGCACGGCATTTAGCGTGCCGATGTCGGTATGGGAAAAGTCGCGTTCCGCACGCAGCTTCTCGACCAGCGGTGCCACGGCGTCGTATTCGTAGTAATGCCCCGCGATAGCGAGTGCCACCAACGCCAGCACCCACCAGCGCACTGGAGACAGTGCCGCGGCAGGGCTTGCTCCAAGCCCGGTGGAATCCTTCGGGCTCGACATGGCGTCGCTGGACATGGCCGCTCCTTAGTGAATTCGCGCTTTTTGTCGAACCAGTTCCGCCTGCACCTTGCGGATGTCGACGCTCTGGAAGCTTTCGCCAGTCTGCAGGGACACGGCAGCCGCAACGCCGGCACCCTGCCCTGCTACCGCGCAGCACATCATGTTGCGCACCGCGGCGTGGGAAGTCTTGTCGCCACCGATGGCGCGGCCAGTCACCAGCAAGTTACCCACGCCTTGCGGCAGCATGGACCGATACGGTACGTGGAAATACCGGCCGGTGGTGGGAATGATGAGGATGCCGTAGCCATCGATGAATTCCGGGAAGATACCAATGGAATCTTCGAAGCGGCCTTGCTCGCGCACGTCGTGCGCCGTCATGTTGTAAACCGCGTCAATCTTGCGGGTGTCGCGCACGCCTAGTGTCATGCCGAAGTTGCGGAGCTTGGCGATTTCGCAGCCGGGCATGGCGTGGCGTAGGGCATTTACGGCGTGAATGGCCTGCGCACGCCCTTCCATTTCACCGCGTGTCAGGTCTGCGGGGTCCGTGCCGTCGATAGCGGGCACGGAAACCAAGTTCAAATACGTCAGGTCGCCTTGGTCGCTGACGGTGCCCCAAGTACCAGCGATGGTGTTGAAGTTCGCCGGAATGATGCCGTTGGCTGCTGCCTGCTTGAAAGGCTTGCGCAAGAACGGCGAGAACATCTCGTCTTCCTTGCCGCTGGTTTCAATGCTCCATTCCCCATTGCCTACC
>CALQLF020000049.1 GCA_943331345.2 Candidatus Planktophila lacus
CTGGCTGCCGGACCGATGAAGCTGGTGAGGTAGCCGCGCTTGGCATGCCGGGCGTGTTCGGCGATGTAGATGGCGGCACCACCCCATTCACCGCCCAGCGCCATGCCCTGCAGGATGCGCAAGAACACGAAGAGGACTGGCGCGAGGAGGCCGACGCTGGCCGCTGTGGGCAGCAAGCCGATGGCGAGCGTGGCGCCACCCATCAGGCTGGTGGTAATCAGGAACGTGGCCTTGCGACCCAAGCGGTCGCCCATGCGCCCGAAGATGACGGCGCCGAGTGGGCGGAACGCGAAACCGGCCGCAAAGCTGAGCAGGGCGAACAGGTAGCCCATGGTGTCGCCGAGGCCGGCGAAGAACAGTTTGGCGATGAGGCCTGCCAGCGGCACGCCCAGGAAGAAGTCGTACCACTCGAAGGTGGTGCCGGCAGATGAGGCGGTCACCACGAGACGCATGCGCGCTGGCGTGATCTCGTGCGTGTTCTCATTCGTAGTCATTGCTTTCCCCTGCGGCATAGGCAATCGAGTCCGGCGCAATCAGTCCCTGTTTTGCCGCGAGTGAGGCTACCATAGCGCCCACTCTTCCGGAGAAACCTCCCATGTCCCAAAGGTTCACGCTTTACATCCTGTTGGCGATGTTGATTGGTGTGGTGCTGGGGCAGACGCTTCATGTCACCTTGGCGGACCCCACTCCGGTGGCCGGCTATCTGACGCTGCTGACGGACCTGTTCCTGCGACTGATCAAGATGATCATCGCGCCGCTGGTGTTTGCCACGCTGGTGGCTGGCATTGCGCACATGGGGGATGCCGGTGCGGTCGGGCGGGTGGGCGCCAAAACGATGGGCTGGTTCATCGGCGCCTCCTTGGTGTCGTTGCTGCTGGGGCTCGTCATGGTGACTGTGCTGCAGCCCGGTGTGGCACTGGGCTTGCCTTTGCCGGACGCCACTGCGCAGGCGGGCGTGCAGCCTGCGGCACTGAACTTGAAAGACTTCGTTACCCATCTGGTGCCCAAGTCTTTCGTGGAGGCCATGGCGTCCAACGAAATTCTGCAAATCGTCGTGTTCTCGGTGTTCTTCGGCAGCGCCATTGCGGCAGTGGGGCAGGCAGCGCGGCCGGTGCTTGCCGGCGTGGATGCCTTGGCGCAGGTCATGCTCAAGGTCACCGGTTACGTCATGCTCTCCGCGCCGGTAGCGGTATTTGCTGCGCTGTCCGCGACCGTGGCCACCAAGGGCCTCGATATTCTGCTTACCTACGGCAAGTTCATCGGCGGCTTCTATCTATCGCTCGGTTTGCTGTGGACCGTGTTGGTTCTGGCGGGTTTCCTGTTCTTGGGCCCAGCAGTGCTGCGCTTGGTGGCGGCCGTGCGTGAACCTACTCTGCTCGCGTTCTCTACCGCGAGTTCCGAGGCCGCGTACCCGAAGACGCTTGACCAGCTCATCCGTTTCGGTGTTTCGAAGCGCATTGGCAGCTTCGTGTTGCCGCTAGGCTATTCGTTCAACCTCGATGGCTCGATGATGTACTGCACCTTCGCTACGCTATTCATTGCGCAGGCTTATGGCATCGAACTCACGGTCGCGCAGCAGGTCACTATGCTGCTGCTGCTCATGGTCACCAGCAAGGGTATGGCCGGTGTCCCGCGTGCTTCGCTGGTGGTCATCGCGGCGACGCTGTCGTATTTCCATATCCCGGAGGCCGGGCTCTTGCTCATCCTTGCGGTGGACCACTTTTTGGACATGGGGCGTAGCGCCACGAATGTCATCGGCAATTCCATCGCCGCGGCGGTGGTGGCGAAATGGGAAGGCGAATTGGCGCCAGCAGAGGAGACTGCAGCATGAAGCGTTTCGTAAAGTTCGAACTGGCGCTTACCGCCGGCGTATTGGTTCTCGTGACGGTACCGGCCTTGGCTGCGCCGCCGCCGGCGCCCCCCGCTTCCCCCATGGAGCGTGAAATCCGCATCATCCGCGTGCCGCGCGATGGTCAGGGCGCACCACAGGAGATGGTCATCGAAGAATCCGCCGGCATGTTGGAAGGCATGCCCCCGGGAATGGCTCCGGGAATGACCATGGGTTCTCGCGCCACGCTTGGCGTCATGTTGGCACCGAGTGAAGGCGCGGGCGCGGCACCGGGCGTTGCTGTCGAAGCCGTGACCCCGGGCGGTGGCGCGGCGCTCGCGGGCGTGCAGCCTGGCGACCGCCTGCTGACCGTGAATGGGCGCAAGGTGGCGACCTCGGCCGAGGTTATTGCCGCCATGTCCGAGGTGAAGCCGGGCGACTCGGTGAAAATCGAGTCGCTTCGCGATGGCAAGCCGCGCAATATCGAGATTGTCAGTCAGCAGCGCGAAGCTCGCGTCATGATCATCCGGGAAGACGATGGCGCTGAAGGCCGTGGGCCAATGGGCCCGATGGGGCCGATGGGGCCGATGGGCCAGATGGGGCCGATGCGGCACCATGCATCGATGGGGGCGCATGGCATGCAGGCGCCGATGGTGTTCATGCACGGTGGCCCGATGGAGGGTGCACCGGAGCACTTCGAACTTCGCATCGACGGGCCACTGGCCGAGCTGGAACTGACGACCCTGACGCCGGCTCTGGGGCACTACTTTGGTACCGACAAGGGAATTCTGGTGGTGCACGCGAATGGCAGCTTGAAGCTGCAGGACGGCGATGTGTTGCGCGCCATCGGCGGGCGTGTGCCCAGTGATGAAAACCATGCGCTGCGCATTTTGGGCAGTTACGCACCCGGCGAGGCCGTGAAGTTGGATGTCCTGCGTGATCGCAAGTCGATCTCGCTCGAGGCAGTGCTGCCGGCCAACGAGGGCGGCGCAATGAAGCGCAAGATTCGCGTGCAGGTAGGGCCGCCGACGGCACCATGACCGACCTGCGTCGCGAGGATTTCAGCTACCACCTGCCCGAAGAGCTGATTGCCCAGCAGCCGGCACGGGAGCGCACCGGTAGCCGTCTGCTGTGCCTTGCAGGCGCTTCCGGGCAGTGGGAGGACCTGCAGTTCACCGACATTGAGCGTTTGCTGCAGCCCGGCGACCTGCTGGTGCTGAACGACACTCGCGTCATTCCGGCGCGCTTGCACGGCCGCAAGAGCACCGGGGGCGCGGTCGAGGTGTTGGTGGAACGGCTGACTGCGCCGGATACCTTGCTGGCGCATGTGCGGTCCAGCAAAGGCACACGCGCCGGCATGCGCGTCGAATTGCCCGGCGGCGCTGTCGCCGAAGTAACCGGTCGCGAGGGAGACCTCACCGCTTTGCGGTTCGACCGACCGGTAGCCGCTTATCTGGACGCACACGGCGAAATGCCGCTGCCGCCGTACATTACCGGCAGCGACGCGGCGGCCGACCGCGAACGCTATCAAACCGTGTTTGCCCGCGAGGCTGGCGCCGTGGCAGCCCCTACCGCGGGCCTGCACTTCGATACGGCCTTGCTGGCGCGGCTCGCCGAGCGCGGCATTCGGCAGGCGCGTGTCACGTTGCATGTGGGTGCTGGCACTTTTCAGCCGGTGCGGGCGGACCGTCTTGCGGACCACGTGATGCATGCCGAATGGCTGCGCGTGTCGCCGGAAACCGTCGCCGCCGTACACGCCACCCACGCTGCTGGTGGTCGCGTGGTGGCCGTCGGAACCACGGCCGTGCGCAGCCTCGAAACCGCGGCCGCCAACGGTGCATTGGCTCCCTTCGAAGGCGAAACGCGCTTGTTCCTCTACCCCGGTTATCGCTTCCGCGTAGTGGATGCCATGGTCACGAATTTCCATCTTTCCGAATCGACGCTGCTCATGCTGGTCAGTGCTTTCTGTGGGCGCGAAGCCGTGCTCGCCGCCTATGCGCACGCCGTGGCAGCGCGCTATCGTTTCTTCAGTTATGGTGACGCCATGTTCTTGACCCCCAGCCCGGCGGCAGCACGTCTGCCATGAGCGACCCCACGGTTCGTTACGAATTTCTGGCCAGCGATGGCGCCGCCCGGCGCGGGCGTCTGCACTTCCTGCGCGGCACCGTGGAAACTCCGGCCTTCATGCCTGTGGGCACCTACGGCACCGTGAAGACCATGACGCCCGAGGAACTGCGCTCCATCGGCGCGGAGATCATTCTCGGCAACACCTTCCATCTGTGGCTGCGGCCGGGCACGGAAGTCGTCAAAGCCCATGGCGACCTGCACGACTTCATGCACTGGGAAGGCCCTATCCTCACGGACTCGGGTGGTTTTCAGGTGTTCAGCTTGGCCAAGCTGCGCAAGCTGACCGAGCAGGGCGTGAAGTTCCGCTCGCCGGTCGACGGGCGGGAAGTATTTTTGGACCCCGAAACCTCCATGCAAGTGCAGCGGGACCTCGGCAGTGACATTGCCATGGTGTTCGACGAATGCACGCCTTACCCGGCCACCGAGGCCGAAGCGCGCAAGAGCATGGAGCTGTCGCTGCGCTGGTCCGCCCGCAGCCATGCCGCCTACTACCGCGAGCCGCCCCCGGGCAGCCTGTTCGGCATCGTGCAAGGGGGCATGTACGAGCCGCTGCGCACGGCTTCGGTGGAGGGTCTGCTGAATATCGGGTTCCCCGGTTACGCCATCGGTGGGCTGGCCGTTGGTGAACCGATCGAAGACCGCGAGCGGGTATTGGCTCACACCCTGCCGCTGTTGCCGCCGGACAAGCCTCGCTACCTCATGGGCGTGGGCTTCCCGGACGACATCGTCGGGGCCGTGGCGCGGGGCATCGACATGTTCGACTGCGTCATTCCCACCCGGCACGCCCGGAACGGGCATCTGTTCACGGCGCAAGGCGTGGTGAATATCCGCAATGCCCGGCATGAAAAAGACCCGAGTCCGGTGGAGGAGGGGTGTGACTGCTACACCTGCCGGAACTATTCCCGGGCCTACCTGCGCCATTTGGACAAGTGCGGGGAGATTCTGGGCAGCCGCCTCAACACCCTCCACAACCTGGCCTACTATCAGCGCCTGATGCGCGGCATCCGGGCCGCCATCGAGGCGGGAAACCTCGCTGAATTCGCTCGTGGCCTGCCGCCACGAGGCGCTATGGCATAATTGCCGCCTCTTGTTACCCACACTTCCCGGGAAAACCATGGACTTCTTCATTTCGACCGCCCACGCACAGGCAGCCGGCGCTGCTGGCCAGCCCTCGGCCCTCATGTCCTTCGCGCCGCTGGTCCTCATCTTCGTGGTCTTCTATTTCCTGCTTATCCGCCCCCAAGCGAAGAAGGCCAAAGAGCACCGCGAGATGGTGGCCAAGTTGCAGGGCGGCGATGAAGTCATTACCGCGGGTGGCTTGGCCGGCAAGGTCACCGAGGCTGGCGAAACTTTCGTCACCCTCGAAATTGCCAAAGATGTGCACGTGAAGGTGCAGCGCTTCCAGGTCACGCAGGTGCTGCCGAAGGGCAGCCTGAAGGGCTGAACGAATGAGTGTGTTCCCGCGCTGGAAGTCCATCCTCGTGGTGGTGGTGTTGCTGCTGGGCGTGCTAGTCGCCCTGCCCAACGTCTATGGTGAGGCTCCGGCCCTGCAGTTGTCCCGCAAGGACCGTGCCGCCTTCACCGAAGCCAGTGTCGCGGAATACACCGCACTGCTTGCCCAGACCGGGGTTACCCCGGAAGCGGGTTATGTGGAAAGCGGGCGCCTGCTGCTTCGCCTGAAGGATGTGCCGTCGCAGTTGAAGGCGAAGGCGGCTGTGGAAGCGGCCCATCCGAACCAGTTCGCCATTGCCACTACTTTTGCCTCGCGTATGCCGGCTTGGCTGCGTGGGCTTGGCCTTCGCGCCATGCCGCTCGGCCTCGACCTGCGCGGCGGTATCTACCTAGTCTACGAAGTGGACGTGGACGGTGCGGTAACGCAAGTGCTGGCGCGCTACGAACGCGACGCGCGTACTGCGTTGCGCGAGAAGGACCTCCCCTACCTGTCGGTAGAGGCCATCAACGAAGGAACCGGCGAGGCTGCCCGCCGCGGTTTGACGGTGGTCCTGCGTGACGCGGACAGTCTGCCGGCAGGACGCAAGGCCGTGCAGGCCATGGACCCCGACCTCGTGTGGGTGGATGCCATGGTAACGCCGGCTGCTGGCGGGGCTCCGGAGGCGACGCTGACGGCGTTGCTGACGCCGGCGCAAATCAAGGCCCGCCAAGACTTCGCCATTCAGCAGAACATCACCTCGCTGAACAACCGCGTGAACAGCCTCGGCGTGTCCGAGGCCGTGGTGCAGCGGCAGGGCCAGAGCCGCATTGCGGTGCAGTTGCCTGGCGTGCAGGACGCTTCCGAGGTCATTCGCATTCTCGGCAAGGTCGCCACCCTCGAGTTCCGCCTCGGTGACACGCTCAACAGCCCCATTGAGGCGAAGCGTTCGGGACGTGCCCCCATTGGCACCAAGCTCTACAACGACCGCAGCGGCCAGCCGGTACTGCTGAAGCGCGAACTCATCCTGACGGGCGACCAACTGGCAGACGCCAGTTCGTCCATGCAGAACGGCGAGCCGGCGGTGTCCGTGAAGCTCGACAGCCGTGGCGGCGAAGAAATGCTCCGCACTACCCGTGAAAACCTCGGTAAGCCCATGGCCGTGGTGTTCATCGAGCGTGAACGCGTGCTGGAAGACCAAGGCGGCCAGAAGGTCGCCGTAGACCGCGTCAAGGAAGAGGTCATCTCGCTGGCCACCATCCGCGGTGTGTTCTCCAACCAGTTCGAGATCACCGGCATCAGCCTGCAGGAAGGCCAGGAACTGGCCAAGCTGCTGCGTGCCGGTGCCCTCGCTGCGCCCATTTTCATCGTCGAGCAGAAGCTGGTGGGTCCGAGCCTCGGTCAGGACAACATCGACCGCGGCGTGTTCGCCCTTGAAGTCGGCCTCGGCGTCGTGTTCCTGTTCGTCGCGTTTTACTACCGTGGCTTTGGTCTCGTGGGCTGTGCGGTGCTGCTGGCCAATGTGGTGCTACTGGCAGCGCTGTTGACCATCACCCGCGCCGCCTTGTCCCTGCCGGGTATCGCCGGCATGGTGCTGACAGTGGGCATGGCGGTGGACGCCAACATCCTCATCTACGAACGCATCCGCGAGGAACTGCGCCTCGGCATGTCCCCACGGGCGGCCATTAATGCAGGCTTCGATGGTGCCTTCAGTTCCATCTTCGACGGCAACATCACCACGCTCATTGCGGGTGTGGTGTTGTTCGTGTTCGGTTCGGGTCCCGTCAAGGGCTTTGCGGTGGTGCTGTGCCTCGGCATCGTCACCTCGATGTTCACGGCGCTTACGGGCAGCCGCGCACTCATCGAGGCGGTGTGGGGTCGTCGCAAGCATCTCACCAGCCTGTCGATCTGAGCCGGGAGCAAGGCAATGGAATTTTTCAAGAAAGTCACGCAGTTCCCCTTCATGGGACAGCGCAAGGTCTGGTACGGCCTTTCTTCGGTGCTCGTGGTGGGGTCCATCGTCCTCACCCTGATGCACGGTCTGAACCTCGGTATCGACTTCACCGGCGGCGTGGTCGTGGAGTACAACTACTCGCGTTCCGCAGACTTGGAAGCGACGCGTCAGTCCTTGCACCGGGCCGGCTTCCCGGATGTAGCGGTGCAGAGCTTCGGCACGGACCGCGACGTGCTGGTGCGTTTGCCGCCTGTGCCGGAAGGCCAGAAAGCGCAAGCCATTACCGATCGCGTCACCGCTGCCGTCAAGGCAGTGGATGGCGGTGCACAACTGCGCCGTAACGAAGTGGTTGGGGCGCAGGTCGGTCAGGAATTGGTGAGCAAGGGTCTGCAGGCACTGGGTATCACCCTCGTGCTCATCATGCTGTATGTGTGGATGCGCTTCGAGTGGAAGTTCGGCGTAGGCGCGGTGCTGGCGGCCTTGCACGACCCCATTCTCGTGCTGGGCGTGTTCGCGGCCACGGGCATGACTTTCGATCTTTCCGTGCTTGCCGCCATCCTCGCGGTCATCGGCTATTCGCTGAACGACACGGTCGTGGTGTTCGACCGCGTGCGTGAGCGCTTCCTGTCGATGCGCAAGTCCACGCCGCACGAGATCATGGACGTGGCCATCAACGAAACCCTGTCGCGTACGGTCATCACCTCGGGCACCACGCTGCTGACTGTCATCGCCCTGTTCGCGCTGGGCGGAGAGACCCTGCGCGGATTTTCGGCGGCACTCATCGTCGGCATTGTGGTGGGTACTTATTCGTCCATCTTCGTGGCCGCAGGTCTCGCGCTCGATTTGGGCCTGACTCAGGAAGACCTGCTGCCGTCGGAGAAAAAACAGGCCGTTGACGACCTGCCCTGAACGCCATGGAACTTCTCGCTGACCCACAAGCCTGGTTGAGTTTCGTCACGCTGGCCGTGCTCGAAATTGTCTTGGGCATCGACAACATCATCTTCCTGTCCATCCTGGTCGGGAAGTTGCCGCCCGAACAGCAGCACCGCGCTAGAATCATGGGCTTGGCGCTGGCCATGGTCACGCGCATCGGTTTGCTGTTCAGCATCACTTGGCTCATGTCGCTGACGGCGGATATTTTCACTTTGCCGGCCCAGTTGTCCGGGCAGGGCATTTCCGGGCGCGATCTCATCCTCGCGGGCGGTGGTTTGTTCCTGCTGGTGAAGAGCGTCATGGAAATTGACGCCAGCCTCGAAGGGCCAGATCAAGGCTCCACCTCGATTCGTGCCGCCGGCGCCATCTTTTTGGTGGTTATCCAGATAGCCATCGTCGACATCGTGTTCTCTCTCGACTCCGTGTTCACCGCGGTCGGTTTGGCGAAACACTTGCCAGTCATGGTGGCCGCCATCATGGCGGCTGTGTTCGTCATGATGTTCATGGCGCGCCCCGTCAGCGAGTTCATCGATCGTCACCCCACCGTGAAAATTCTGGCGCTCGCCTTCCTCATCCTTGTGGGTGTGGCGCTCATCGCCGAAGGGTTCGAAGTGCATCTGCCCAAGGGCTATCTCTACTTCGCGATGGCCTTCTCTTTTGTGGTTGAGATGATCAACATCCGGATGCGCGCCAGGTCCTCGCGCCCGGTGGACCTACACGGCCCGGAGATGCCAAAGGAAGGGTGATTTGGCGTTTGCGCCATCCAGTCACCCTGCCGCCCGCATGAAAGAATTCCTTATCCTCGCGTTGCTGCTCATCATCAACGCCTTCTTCGCTCTGTCGGAGTTGGCCTTGGTGTCTGCCAAGCGTTCGCGTCTGGAAGCCATGGCGAAGCGTGGCAACTTGCGGGCGCGCGTGGCCATCAGCCTGCAGCAGGACACCACCTTGCTGTTGTCGGCGGGGCAGGCAGGCATCACGCTCACCGCCATCCTCACGGGTCTCTATTCGGGTGCGGCTTTCGCCGACGATCTGGCCATCCATCTGGCCAAGACCCCGTCGCTTGCGCCTTATGCCGAGCAACTAGCCGCCGGCCTTGTAGTGTTGCCGGTGTCTTATTTGTCGCTGGTACTGGGTGAATTGGTGCCGAAGCGCATTGCGCTGTCTAATCCGGAGCGCCTCGCCATCCTGACGGCGCCGTTCATGGCTGGTTTCGCGCGGACGGCTGCGCCGTTAGTGTGGTTACTACGCAAAAGCACCGACCTCGTGGTGCGCATCCTGCCGGGCAATGCCGTTCCCAACGACGCTGTTACCGACGACGAACTGCGAGCCTTGTTGGCCGAGGGTGCGCGTCAGGGCGTGTTCCATGCAGCCGAGCAACGCCTAGTGGAAGGCGTGTTGGCAGTAGCGGATTCCAGTGTCGAATCCATCATGGTGCCGCGGCCGGATGTCATCTGGCTGGATCTGGACGAACCCGTGGAGAAGCTCTGGCAGGAAGCGCGTGCCAGCGGCCATGCCCGTTTCCTGGTTGCACGGGGTTCGCTCGATGAACCGGTGGGGGTCATCACGCTGGCCGACCTCGGTGAGGCAGCGCGGCGCGGCGGCGTGGAGGAAGGCAAGGATATCGCCCAGCCCCTGATGGTGCCGGAGACCGTCTCGGTGCTACGCCTGCTGGATGCCTTCCAACGCGCGCCGGTACATCTCGCGGTGGTCACTGACGAATACGGCGACGTGCGCGGCATCGTAACGCCCGTCGACATCCTGCGTGCCATTGCCGGCGGCATGCCCGATATCGGCAGCCGCGAGCGCGCGGAGATGGTGTCGCGTGAGGATGGCAGCTGGCTGGTGGATGGGCATCTGCCGGCACGCGAACTCGCCGCCGCACTCGATATGCCGGAACTTGCCGGCGACGACTACCACACCACAGCCGGCTTCGTGCTGCACCGTCTGGGACGTATTCCGCGAGCAGGTGACCGCCTCACCTGGCGCAACATCGAAGTAGAGGTCGTCGACATGGACGGCCCCCGCATAGACAAATTGATCATCAAGCGGCGCCTCTGAAGCGCGGCATCTTTCGGCGGTAGCGTCTTTCATTTCTGGCGGCCTTGGCCGCGGAGACAACCATGGACTCGCATCATTCCCGTGAACCCCTGCCGAAGATAGCGCTGGCCGCGCTGGGCGTGGTGTTCGGTGATATTGGTACCAGCCCGCTTTACGCGCTGCGCGCGTGCCTGATGGCTGGTGGCGAGACGACCCCGGGGCCCGACGCCATCCTCGGCGTTTTGTCGCTCATTTTCTGGACCATCGCTCTGACGGTGTCGTTGAAGTACGTGCTGATCGTGCTGCGTAACGACAACAAGGGGGAGGGCGGCGTGCTGGCGCTCATGGCGCTGCTTACCCAGCATCGCTCCGAGTTGCCAATCAACGCCATCATCGTGATGGGGGTAGCTGGTACGGCGCTGTTTTTCGGTGATGGCGCACTCACGCCTGCCGTGACGGTGCTTTCTGCCGTGGAAGGCCTCGAACTCGCCTCACCGGCTTTCACCGAGTGGGTCGTGCCCGTCACCATCCTTATCCTGCTCGCACTATTTGCCATGCAGAAACACGGCACCGGAAAAATCGGCGTGGTGTTCGGCCCCATCATGTTGCTGTGGTTCGTCACATTGGGCGCTATGGGTTTGTGGAATATCGGTACGAACGCCTCAGTGTTGCAGGCCGTCAACCCGATGTTTGCGGTGTCTTTCGTGCTCGGCCATGGCGCGGTGTCGCTGGCGGTCATCGCCGGCGCCTTCCTTGCCGTTACCGGGGGCGAGGCGCTTTATGCTGACCTCGGGCATTTCGGCCGTAGGCCTATCCAGTTGGCCTGGGTTTCCGTGGTTTGGCCTGGCCTCGTGCTGTGCTACTTCGGGCAGGGCGCCTTGCTGCTGGAACATCCCGAGGCACTGCGCAACCCGTTTTATCTCATGGCGCCCCAGTTGGTTCTTGTGCCATTGGTGATACTCGCCGCCTGTGCATCGGTCATCGCTTCGCAGGCGGTAATCTCTGGCGTATTTTCCATTGCGCAGCAGGCCCAGCAATTGGGGTTTTTGCCGCGCATGCAAACCACGCAGACGTCCGAGAGTGCCGTTGGCCAAGTCTACCTGCCGGTAGTGAATGCCGTGCTATGCGCGGCTGCCATCGGCATTGTGTTGACTTTCCGCTCCTCGGAGGCGCTTGCCAACGCGTACGGCATCGCTGTCTCCAGCACTATGGTCATCGAAACACTGTTGCTGGTGGTGTTGCTGCGGGCTCGCCAAGCTGAAGCGGCCGCGCGCCCCGAAAGCGCCCCTGGTGCTCCTGCTCCCGCCGGCTGGATGTTGTCTCTGTTGGTGCCACTGGCTCTCATCGACTTGCTCTTCTTCGTGGCGAACGCCGAGAAGATTCCGGCGGGTGGCTGGTTCCCGCTAGCGTTCGGTGGACTGGTGATGATGGTGATGTTCACTTGGCAGAACGGGCGCAAGATCGTCACCCAGCAATTGCATCGTCAAGAGAGCCCTGTGCCATCGTTCTTGGCAGAGTTGGAACGTAACCCGCCGGTACGGGTACCGGGCACCGCCGTGTTCCCCACCAGTCAGACGGAAGGCATTCCGCGTACTCTGCTGCGTAACCTGCGGTTCAACGGTGTGCTTCACGCGACCACCATCATTGTTTCGGTGACTACGGCGCGGGTGCCAAAGGTATCGCAAGGCAAGCGAATCACCGTCATTCCCATCATGCCCGGCCTCTGGCGCGTGAATACGAATGTGGGTTTCATGGAAAAAGGCTCCATTCCCGACTTGCTGCGGGACGCTGAGCGGCTTGGCCTTACCGTCGAGACCGACCGCGCCACGTACTACCTCGGCCGCGAGCAGATCCAGGCGGAAAACCCTCGTGGCATGGCCAAATGGCGTAAGCGCCTCTTTTTGGCCATGGCCCGCAACGCCGAATTTGCAGGTGCTTCGTTCCAGTTGCCGCCGGACCGTATTGTCGAGATGGGTGGCTACATCAACATCTGACTGCGGCGCCTAGACTTCGCTCTAGGCTGCGGTTGGCTGGCGGCTACGGACTGTAGCCGCCAGCGCGGGCGCGGTTAACGCGCGGCTTTCCGTACCTTGCTGTTGCGGTAGCCGTAGGTGAAGTAAATCACCATGCCGATGGCCGTCCAGCCGGTCATCAGGTTCCAGTGCTCGCGGAACGGCTCCCAGAACAGGTATAGGCAGAAGGCTGCACCCAGCGTACACACGATAGGTGCGCCGGCGACGCGGAACGGACGCGGCAGGTCCGGGCGCGTGCGGCGCAGCACCAGCACACCGATGCTCACCGTGGCGAACGCCAGCAGCGTGCCCATGCTGACCAGTTCACCCAGCAGCCCGATGGGCAGGAAGCCCGCCAGTACGGCGGCGAAAATACCCACGATGACCGTGCCGAGATACGGCGTGTGGAACTTCGGATGCACCTTGGCGAAGAACTTCGGCAACAGGCCGTCGTTCGACATCGAGAGGAAGATGCGCGGCTGGCCCATGAGCATGACCAGGATGACCGAACTGAGGCCGGCGATGGCACCCATTTCCACTACGAGCTTCAGCCAGCTTAGCGCCGGGTAGTGCTCGAGGGCTGTGGCCACCGGCTTTGGCGTGGCCAACTCCGGGTAGGGCAGCAGGCCAGTGAGCACCAACGACACGATGATGTAGATGACGGTGCAGATGGCCAGCGAGCCGAGGATGCCGATAGGCATGTCGCGCTGCGGGTTCTTCGCTTCGCCGGCCGCGGTGGAAACCGCATCGAAGCCGATATAGGCGAAGAACACCACCGAGGCACCGCGGATGACGCCGTCGAAGCCGAAGCGTCCCGGGCCTTCATTGGCGGGGATGAACGGGTGCCAGTTGTCCGGGTTCACATAGCTGGCTGCGAACGCGACGAACAGCACGATGACCGTGACCTTGATGGCGACGATGATGCTGTTCACGAATGCCGACTGCGTAATGCCCACGTAGCACAGACCACTGATGGCGGCGATGATGGCAACGGCGGGCAAGTTCACGAGGCTGCCGGTGGCGACGAAATGGCCATCCTTCACGTCATACGGGGCCGAGGCGAGCGCGTCGGGGATAGCTGCACCGAAGTGCGCGAGGAACCCATTCAGGTACCCCGACCAGCCCACAGCCACGGTAGAGGCGGCGAACATGTATTCCAGTACCAAGTTCCAGCCAATGAACCAGGCGACGAATTCACCCAGCGTGGCGTAGGAGTAGGAGTAGGCGCTGCCCGACACCGGCAGCATGGCGGCAAACTCCGCGTAGCAGAGGCCCGCGAAGGCGCAGGCGATACCGGCGATGATGAAGCTGAGCACGATGGCCGGACCCGCGTGTTCGGCGGCCGCGTGGCCGGACAGCACGAAGATGCCCGCGCCGATGACGGCGCCGATACCGAGCATGGTGAGCTGCGTGGCGGTAAGCGAGCGCTTGAGGCCCGAATCCACCATGGCAGCATCCTGCACTGGTTTGGTGATGAACAGACTCATTCTTGGGTCTCCCCCGGTTCCGAACGTGGCCCAAGCAACGGGCCACAGGTAATTGCGCGTCCCTCACGCGCAGTGCCTGACTGTAGCAGGGACTGCGCGCGAGTAGCAGGGGGGTAAGGGGGCCGGTCAGTCGATGAGGTCTTCCGGCAGATGGGGGCGGAGCAGTTCCAGCAGCGCCGTGTAGGCGCGCGGCGAACCGGCCACGAGGTGGCCCCCGTCTTCATAGGTCTTGCCGGTGAAGGTACCGACACTACCGCCCGCTTCCTGAATGAGGAGAATGCCGGCCGCCGTATCCCAGGGGGAGAGACCCAATTCGAAGAAGCAATCGAACCGACCAGCCGCCACGTAGGCGAGGTCCAGCGCGGCCGAACCGGGACGGCGCACGCCGGCGGTGTGCTCCATGACGCTGCCCAGCATCTTCAGGTAGGCGTCTTTCCACTTCAAATTGGCGCGGTAGGGGATGCCCGTGCCTACCAGTGCGGTATCGAGGGTCTTCTGCTGACTGACGCGCAACCGACGGCCCTCGAGCACGGCGCCGCCGCCGCGGGTGGCGGTAAAGAGTTCTTGGCGGTTGGGGTCGTAGATGACCGCATGCTCGACTCGTCCACGCACCTTCACGGCGATAGAGACACAGAACTGCGGGAAGCCGTGCAGGAAATTGGTGGTGCCATCGAGGGGATCGATGATCCACTCCACCTCGTCTTCCGCCTCATAGCGGTTGCGTGGCGCTATACCGGCCGAAGCACCGCCTTCCTCGCCGAAGACGGCGTGGTGCGGGTAGGCTTTGCGGATGGTTTCGATGATGTCGCGTTCGGCTGCGCGGTCGATGTCGCTGACGAAGTCGTTGCGGCCCTTGGCTACCACTTCCACCTTGTCGAGCCGACCCATGTTGCGGGCGGCGAAGTCTCCGGCACGGCGCGCGGCGCGCACAGCGATATTGAGCAGGGCATGCATGGGCAGGTCCTCGAGGTGGCAGGGCAGGGCGGTGAAAGAGCGAGCACGGTGCAGTAGACCGGCGGGCGCAGTTTAGCAGACTACAATGCCCGCCATGTCCCACCCGGTCCGCATCGTTTTGGTCGAAGCCAGCCACCCCGGCAATATCGGGGCGGTGGCGCGCGCCATGAAGAACATGGGCTTGCTGGACTTGTGGCTGGTGGCGCCGCGGCAGTTTCCCCACCCCGAGGCCACGGCCTTGGCCTCCAGCGCCGCCGATGTGCTCGATACGGCGCAGGTGGTCGACAGCGTTGCGGAGGCGTTGGCTGGTTGCGGTTTCGTGTTGGGCACCACGGCGCGTGTACGCACCCAATACCCGTGGCCCATCCTCGCCGCGCGCGAAGCGGCCGTACGCGCGGTGGGTGAGGCGCAGTTGGCTCCGGTGGCTTTGTTGTTCGGCCCGGAGCGCACCGGGCTGACCAATGAACATCTCGCCTTGTGCCATGCGCTGGTACAAATTCCTACCAACCCCGACTACAGTTCCTTGAACCTCGCGCAAGCGGTGTTGCTGCTGGCTTATGAACTGCGGATGGCTACGGGCGCGCAGCCGGTACTGCCCGAGCGGGAAGCGCCGTTGCCGGCGGCCGAGACGGTGGAACACCTTTACGACCACTTCGACCGCGTGATGCAGCGTGCGGGCTTCGAGATGCACGGCAAGCCCGAACATATCTCGCGCCGCGTGCGGCGGCTCCTGCATCGGGCGGTGCCCGACCAGCAGGAGGTGAACCTGCTGCGCGGCTTTCTGACAACGGTGGAAGCTGCCATTGGCAGCACCACGGCTCCCTTAGCCCTGCCATATTTCGACCACGCCGCCACCAGCCCCTTGCGCCCCGAGGCGCGGGCTGCGCTGCTTGAGCAACTCGATGGCACCCATACGCTGGCCGGTACTGTAGTGGCCGGCAACCCCACGGCCCGAGCGCATGTGCCGGGGCGCCTCGCAGCGGATGCGCTGGCAGCGGCGCGCGCCGCGCTGGCGGGTTGCATTGGTGCGGTGCCGGAGTCACTGGTGTTCACTGCCAGTGCCACCGAAGCAGACAACCTCGCGGTGCTTGGCGCGGTGCGCGCGGCAGTCGCGAGCAAGCGGCCGACCAAGGGGCGTGTCCTCACCGCCAAAACGGAACACCGCGCGGTGCTGGATGCCTGCGCACAACTCGAGCGTGAAGGCTTTGGTGTCGACGTCCTTCTGCCGGGGCCAGATGGCCGCGTGACACCGGCAATGGTCGCTGCGGCCTTGCGGGACGACACCGTGCTGGTGTCGCTCATGCTGGTGAACAACGAAACGGGTGGGGTGCAGGACATTGCCGGCATTGCTGCGGTCTGTCGTGCCCGCGGTGTTTTGCTGCATACCGACGCGGCGCAAGCGCTGGGCAAAGTGCCGGTCGATGTCACTGCGCTCGACGTGGACTTGCTCAGTTTGTCGGCACACAAGTGCGGGGGCCCGGTGGGGGTCGGGGCGCTGTACGTGCGGCGTTCACCGCGGCCCGTGCTGCAACCGCTCACTTTCGGTGGCGGGCAGGAAGGTGGGCTACGTCCCGGTACGCCATCCGCTGCCCTTGCTGCGGCGTTTGCTGCCGCCGCGGTGGCGGCGAACACCGACCTTGCAGCGGCCACCGCCCGCCATGCGGTATTTGAAAAGCGGTTACTGGCGGGCTTGGCGGGCCTACCCGGCTGGCAGCAAAACGCGGCCCAAGGCACGCGCTCGGCCGCCATTGTCAGTTTGACCTTCGACGGTGTAGACGGCGAAAGCCTGCTGCTGGCGATGGAGCCTTTCGCGGTGGCCAGTGGCGCGGCTTGCAGCAGCGTGGGTCGCGAGCCCTCGGCGGTTTTACGCGCGCTAGGGCATGACGATGCGCGGGCCGAGGCCACGCTGCGCGTGAGCTTTGGCTGGAATACCCGCGACGCAGAGGTGGATGAATTGGTGCGGCATCTGGTCCGCGTGGTCACCCGGTTGCGCGCTCTGGCAGCTGGCACGGCGCTGGTACCCGGTAGTCGCGTAGCGCTTGCCGACGGGCTGCCGCGCTCGCAGGACCCTGCTGGCGCGCATTCGCGACGCCTGCGGGGCTGGCTGGCTGCGCCGCTGCGCGCCTGGGCCGATTCGCCGCTGGAAGGCGGCCCGACGGCCTGGGCGGAGGGCGGCGCCACGGATGCTGCTTCCCGTACGGCCGTGACGTTCCGTGGGGGTAGCGACGGCCATGGCGGTATGCGGGTGCGCTGGGTGGCGCAAGGCTGCCCGCACGTCTTGGGTGCCTGCGAGGTGATGGCAGAAACCTTGGAACGGGAACTTGTCTCCCGGCAACGCGGTCCCCATACAGGACAGGAGGCGGGAGACGCGGCACCTGCCGCTTACCCGGCCACGGCGCTGCGTTCTTTCGCGACCGCGGTGGACGCTCCTGCCGAGAAATTGACGCGCCTGCTGGCCGTGCTGGAAGCCGCTACGGCCCTCAGGAACCGCTACACTGCAGGTTGAGCGAGGCTGGTGCCGCGTGCCCCCGCGCTGCCCGGCCCCCTCGCAAGGAGTTTGCTGACCATGGCCATCCATCTCACCGCTGCCGCTGCCGATCGGGTCCGGTCTTTTCTGACCACCCGTGGCCATGGCGAGGGGCTGCGCCTTGGCGTCAAAAAGACGGGTTGCTCCGGCTGGGCCTGGGTGGTGGACTACGCTGACGCCGTGAACCCGGAAGATGCGGTATTCGAGGCCGAGGGCGTCAAAGTGTTCGTGGACCCCACCAGCCTTGCCCTCATCGACGGCACCACCGTCGACTTCCGCAAACAAGGCCTGAACGAGTCTTTTGCCTTCCACAACCCCCAGGCGAAAGGGGAATGCGGCTGCGGCGAGAGTTTCAACGTCTAGCCGCCCGCCCTCGGGGTGTCGCGAGGCCCCTGCCGGTGCTTGCCGCGGGCCTTTTGTTTCCTTTTCATTTCAACCACTTGTTTGGTGTTTTGGGGCTTGGCGGCTACACTAGCGGGCTAGGTTTTCTATTCCCAACCCTGCTTCACTTTCGTTGAGGTTTCCATGGCCATCGAACGCACCATCTCCATCATCAAGCCGGACGGCGTCCAGAAGAACGTCATCGGCGATGTCTACAACCGCTTCGAGAAGGGCGGCCTGAAGATTGTCGCGGCTCGCATGGCCCACCTCACGCCGGCCCAAGCCGGTGCCTTCTACGCCGTGCACGCGGCTCGTCCGTTCTACAAGGACCTCTGCGCCTACATGACGTCGGGCCCCGTGATGATCACGGTGCTCGAGGGCGAGAACGCCGTGGCCGTCCACCGCGACCTCATGGGCGCCACTGACCCGAAGAAGGCCGCGCCGGGCACTATCCGCGCCGACCTCGCCGACAGCATCGAAGAAAACGTTTCGCACGGCTCCGACAGCCTCGAGAACGCCGCTCGCGAAATCTCGTTCTTCTTCAGCGAAACGGAGCTCTGCCCGCGCACGCGCTGAAGCGCGTCGCCGGCTTCACCATGGACGCGCCTGCCACCAAGGTGAACCTGCTCGGGCTGACACGCGCCGAGTTGGACGCCTTCGTGGCCGGAATGGGCGAAAAGCCCTTCCGGGCGCGTCAGTTGATGAAGTGGCTCTACAAGGCCGGCATCGCGGATTTCGACGCGATGACGGACTTAGCCAAGGGCTTCCGCGCCAAGCTCGCGGAAGTCGCTGAAGTCCGTTTGCCGGAGGTGCTGCTCGAGCAGGCCTCTGCGGACGGCACCCGCAAGTGGGTAGTGCGCGCTGCCAGCAAAGATGCGCCGGCTCAAGCCGTGGAGATGGTGTTCATTCCTGAACCCGGCCGCGGCACCCTCTGCATTTCTTCCCAAGTCGGTTGTGCGCTGGACTGCCAGTTTTGCAGCACCGCGCAGCAAGGCTTCAACCGCAATCTCGAGGCCGGCGAAATCGTCGGCCAGGTGTTTCTCGCGAACCAGTTGCTCGGTCGCGGGCCGAATGGCGAGCGCGCTGTCACCAACGTGGTGTTCATGGGCATGGGCGAACCGCTGGCCAACTACAAGGCCGTGGTGCCGGCCATGCACATTATGCTGGACGACCTCGGCTACGACATCTCGCGCCGTCGCGTCACCTTGTCCACCTCGGGCCTCGTGCCGCAGTTGCTGCGTCTGGCCGAAGAATGCAACGTGGCGCTCGCCGTTTCGCTGCATGC
>CALQLF020000050.1 GCA_943331345.2 Candidatus Planktophila lacus
AGACCAAATAGGGAGGTACGCCCCGCAAGGGGCAAGGCGCGGCCCGCGTCCGCCTCCGGGTAGGTTGCTTGAGGCGTGCGGCGACGTACGTCCTAGAGGAATGGTTGCCCTCGACAGAACCCGGCTTACAGGCCGGCTCCCTCTTTTTTCAGTTTCGGTGGGTTTTTCTCCCACCTCGCACCACTTTTGCGGCGGTGCGTCATCCATCGTTATTACAAGTTTAAGTGATGCCTCTAAGTCATTGATTTTTCACTATTCAAAAAGCCCCTCTAAGGAGTTGCCCTAAGGGCGTAAGTCCCTGTCCCCATTGAAATTTTCTCCTCCTCGGCGTTGCTTTCACCGCATGCGCAGCCTATAGTGGCGGCAAGTGGGAAAAAGTGGGAGGAAATGGGGCTCTGCCCCATATTCAGACGATGTTTCGGGGTGCAACTCAAGTCACGCTGGATGCCAAAGGCCGCATGGTGCTGCCGACGCGTTATCGCGACCGCATTCTGGAGCGTTGTCAGGGCCAAATGGTCGTCACGATCGACCGCGACCACTGCCTCCTGCTGTATCCCCTACCCGAGTGGGAAGTGCTGGAAGCCAAGTTGATGCGCCTGCCCACCATGAATGAGACCTCCCGCAGGCTGCAGCGGTTGATGGTGGGTCACGCGACCGACGTGGAACTGGACGCCGCTGGCCGTCTGCTGCTGCCCCCGAAGCTACGCGAGTTTGCTGCCTTGGAGCGCGATGTTGTGCTCGTCGGTCAGGGCAACCGCTTCGAACTTTGGGACGAGCCCCGCTGGAACCAGAGTCGCGATGCTTGGCTCGCCGAGGACACCGCGCTGCCGACGGACATGCCTGCCGATCTCGGCAACCTTTCCATCTAACCGGGGCGCTGCGACATGGAAGCTGCTCTTCACGCCCCGGTTCTCCTCGCGGAGTCGATCGAAGCTCTAGCTATCCGTCCTGATGGTTGCTACGTCGATGCAACTTTCGGGCGTGGGGGTCATTCGCGGGCGGTGCTTGCGTCGCTCGGCGCAGCAGGCTGTCTGGTAGTCGTTGACCGTGATCCTGAAGCCATTGCGGTAGCGCGTCGCGACTTTGCTGCAGACTCCCGCGTGCGCGTAGTGCACGGGGCGTTTGGTGAACTGGCATCGCTAGTGCGTGCTGCGCTTGGCGATCGCGCGGTCGATGGTGTGTTGTTCGACCTTGGTGTTTCCTCGCCGCAACTCGATGAGGCTAGTCGTGGCTTCAGCTTCCTGCGCGAAGGTCCGCTGGATATGCGGATGGACCCGACTTCGGGAATGAGCGCTGCCGTGTGGCTGGCGCGTGTGCCCGAGGCTGAGTTGTCCCGCACCATCGCGGAATATGGCGAGGAGCGTTTTGCACGTCGCGTGGCGCGGGCCATCGTCGCCGCGCGAGAGGTGTCGCCGCTCACTACGACTACGGAACTGGCGGCTGTGGTTTCCAGTGCGGTGCCCACGCGCGAGCCCGGTAAGCATCCGGCGACGCGTACCTTTCAGGCCGTACGCATGGCGGTGAATGGCGAACTGGCCCAGATTGATGATGGTCTGGAACAGGCGTTGGCCCTGTTGACGGTGGGCGGCCGCCTCGCGGTCATCAGCTTTCACTCGCTGGAAGATCGTGCTGTGAAGCAGTATATGCGTCGGCAGGCGGATGGTGACCCGGTCTGGCGGGGTCTGCCGGAGGTGCCGGAGCATGCTCGCCCCGTGCTGTCGCTGGTGGGCAAGGCCATTCGCCCTGGCGCGGCGGAAGTGTCGGCGAATGTACGTGCGCGTAGCGCCACGCTGCGTATCGCCCGCAAGGAGCGCACCTGGCCACAGGCTGGCCGCCTGAAGGGGGCCGCATGACTCCCCGCTGGATGTTGGTTGCTCTCTGCTGTCTTTGGGTGTTGGTCTTGGGCTCTGCGGCGGAGGCCATCAAGGTCAAGCACGATTCGTATATGTTGTTCCAGCAACTGGAGCGGCTGAATGCGGAGCGTGACCGGCTGAATATCGAATGGGGCCGACTGCAGTTGGAACAAAGCAGTTGGTCCACGCTCAGTGTGGTGGAGCAGGATGCCAGGGCTCGCCTTGGCATGGCCATTCCAAGGGCGGATGACGTTCGCTTGGTGACGCCGTGAGCAAGCCCTTGCGCAAGCCTACCGCCCCTCAGGTATCGCCCGAGATGCGTAGCTTTGGCATTCGCATGGGCTTTGTGCTTTTCGCAGTACCGGCGCTCGCGTGTGTGGTCTTGTGGCGTGCGATGTACCTGCAATGGATCAATCAGGACTTTCTCGAAAAGCGCGGCAACGACCTGTCGGTGCGTGTTGCCAAGGTGGTGGCACATCGCGGCTCCATTCTCGACCGCTTCGGTGAGCCTCTCGCAGTCAGCACACCGGTAGATTCGGTCATCGTCAACCCGCGGGAGTTGTTGGCTGAATATGGCAACATCAAACGCCTCGCCGAGGCGGTGGGTCGCGAGCAAGACTGGTTGAAACAGCGTTTGGCCGAGGCGCCAGAGCGTCAGGGCTTGCCCATTGGTGTGGTGCTTGAGCCCGGGCAGTCAGCGGCGCTGATGCAAATGAAGATCCCCGGCGTCACGACCGAACGACAGTACCGTCGTTACTATCCTGCCGGTGAGGTGGTAGGTCATGTGCTCGGCTTTAATAGCCGCGAAGACCATGGGCAAGAGGGTCTCGAACTCGGTTACGACCAGTCGCTCGGTGGCGAAGACGGCGCCAAGCGCGTACAGCGCGACCGACTCGGGCGCATCGTCAAGGACATTGCCAGTATCAAGACCGCGCGCCCCGGGGTGAGTCTGGAGACGAGCATTGATCTTCGCATCCAGTACCTCGCCTATCGGGCTCTGAAGTCGGCGGTGCAAGAGGCAGGTGCGGACTCGGGTTCAGTGGTGGTGCTGGACGTGACCACGGGCGAAGTGCTGGCGATGGCTAACCAGCCTGCTTTCAATCCCAACGATCGCAGTCAATTTCAGCCCGACTTTTACCGCAACCGTGCGGTGATGGACGTGATGGAGCCGGGCTCTACGGTGAAGCCTTTCGTGGTGGCGTCTGGTTTGCAGGGCGGCACATTGACTCCGGCTTCTCTGATCAATGTTGCCGATGATGTCATCGTGCCGGGCCGCAAGCCGGTCTCCGATGAGCACCACGTGGACAGTCCTGCTTTGCCGGTGACCATTCTCGCGAAGTCTTCCAACCGCGGCATCGTACGCATTGCGCTTGCTCAGCCGAAGGAAGATCTCTGGAACATGTTGACGGGAGTCGGCTTTGGCCAGGGCTCGGCGAGCGGATTTCCCGGCGAATCTGCTGGTATTCTGCCGCCGCTCGCGCACTGGCGTCTGCCTGCAGTAGCCTCCCTTTCTTACGGGTACGGTCTGAATACCACCCCACTGCAGTTAGCGAGTGCTTACGCGACGCTGGCCGCTGGAGGTGTGCGTCGTCCGGTGACGTTCCGTCGAGTTGAAGGCTCTGTGCGCGGCGAGCGGGTGATGGACGAGACTGTGGCCCGTGAAGTGGTGGGCATGCTCGAGCACGTGGTTTCCGCTGATGGAACCGCCAAGCATGCTGCCATCGAAGGTTATCGTGTGTCCGGCAAGACTGGTACCGCACGCGTCAGTGGTGGTGCTGCTGGTTATCAGGTAGGTCAATACGTCGCCCTGTTCGCCGGTATGGTGCCGACGTCGAACCCGCGACTGACGGCCGTGGTGGTCATTCGCAATCCGCGTGGTGGTCGTTTCTACGGCGGTGAAGTTTCCGCTCCCGTCTTTGCCGAAATCATGTCGGGCGCGGTGCGGTTGATGGGTATCCCGCCGGATAACTTGGCCGGCATTAAACCCGGCACCTTGCTGCAGGCAGCTGCGCCATGAGTGTGCGGCCCGTCGATTTGCAGGGTTTGCTGATTGGTATCGCTGAGGCTCCAGCTTTGGCCTTTGGCAAGTTATGCGTGGACAGTCGCCAAGTAGGCAGCGGCGATGTGTTCGTGGCGTTGCAAGGGACCCGTGAGCATGGGCTGGTGCATGCCGTTCGTGCTGCCAACGCGGGCGCGGTGGCTGTGCTTTGCGAGGAGGCCGATGCCTTGCAAGCGCCGGCACTGCCAGCAACCTGCGTGCTGGTCGCGGTGTCCGGTTTGCGCAGCCACTTGGGACTGCTGGCAGATCGTGCGTATGGCGCTCCCTCGGCGCAGTTGCAGGTAGTGGGTATCACAGGCACCAATGGCAAGACCACTTCGGCTTGGTTGTTAGCGGCCGCACTTGAGCAGGCGGGCCGCCCTGCTGGCTACGCCGGCACCTTGGGTGCTGGCCGCCCTGGCGCCGTGCTGCCGGGAACCCACACCACGCCGGATGTATTTTCCGTTCACGCGCAGCTGGCCGCCTTTCGCGAAGCAGGCGCCACGGTGGCAGCCATCGAAGTGTCGTCGCACGCGCTGGACCAAGGTCGTGTGGACGGTGTGCGTTTCAGCGCGGCGGCTTACACGCACCTCACGCGTGATCACCTCGATTATCACGGGACCATGGAGGCCTACGCTGCCGCCAAGGCCCGCTTGTTCTGTGTTGCTGGTCTTGGCCATGCGGTGCTGAATATCGAAGATGTCGCCGTGCGGGCGGTGGTTCGGCGGCTCGGTGTTAGTACGGCTTTGACGACCGTGAGCGCCATTCCGGGCAGCCAAGTTCCCCACGCGGGAAGCTTTGTGCAGTGCCGCTCCATTGAGCCGCGCGCGCAGGGGCTGGCGCTGGTTTATGACACCCACGTGGGTGAGGTTGCCTTCACGGCGCCGCTCGTTGGGCGTTTCAATGCGGAGAACCTGGCCATCGTCATCGGTTTGCTGTTGGCGCTGGGCGTTACTGCAGAGCGTGTGGCTTTGGCCCTTGCGGTGGCCCTGCCGCCCCCGGGGCGCATGCAGTTGGTCACTTCGCGTGGCGGGGCGCAGGCCATCATCGACTACGCGCATACGCCTGATGCTCTGGCGAAGGCGCTCGCTGCCGCGCGTGAGCACTGCGCTGGAAAATTGTGGGTGGTATTCGGTTGCGGTGGTGACCGTGATGCTGGCAAGCGCCCACAGATGGGCGATATTGCCAGCCGCTTGGCGGATAGGGTCATCATCACCGACGATAACCCTCGCTCGGAGAATGGTGACGCTATCGCAGCAATGGTGCTCGCAGGCTGTGTGCCGGCCGCCGTTGCCAGCGGCAAAATCAGGGTTTGCCGGGATCGCCGCGTAGCAATCGAGAGCACCTTGGCGCAGGCCGTCGACGGCGACCTCGTCCTCATCGCTGGCAAGGGCCATGAGTCGACGCAGACCATCGGCTCGGAAATCCACCCGTTCAACGACGCTGCCGTGGCCGCTGCCGCGAGGAAAGCAGCATGAACCGCTCCCTAAGCCAGTTCTGCGCTGATGTTGGCGGGCAGTTGTTGGGTGCGGACGCCCAGTGGTCCGGAGTCTGCATTGATAGCCGCAAGTTGCAGCCGGGAGATCTATTCATCGCCCTGCGCGGCGAGCACGTGGATGGTCACGACTACGTGGCTGCAGCAGCGGCAACTGGTGCTGCCGGCGCGTTAGTGGAGCGCCCTCTGCCTGCCTGCGCCATGCCGCAGGTGGTGGTTGCGAATGCCGAGCAGGCGCTGCAGCAAGCCGCGGTCGCCCACCGTTTGCGCTTTAGTGGTCCCGTAGTGGCGGTGGCTGGCAGCAACGGCAAGACCACTACCAAGGAAATGGTTCGTAGCATTCTGGCGCGACGCTGGCAGGTGCTGGCTACGCGCGGCAACTTGAACAATCATTTGGGTGTTCCCCTGACATTGCTATCGCTGGATGCCACCCACGAAGCGGCCGTCATCGAAGTGGGCGCCAATCATCCCGGCGAAGTAGCCTTCCTGACGACTCTGGTGCGACCGCAAGTGGGTTTGGTTACCAACGCTGGTGCAGAGCACCTAGAGGGCTTCGGTAGTCTCGAGGGTGTGGCGCGGGCAGAAGGCGAGTTGTTTGCCGGCCTAGCCAGTTCTGCCACCGCCATCATCAATGCAGACGACGAGTTCGCCGTTCTCTGGGAAGAGTTGCGCGGCAAGGCAGGTCGGTTGGATTTCGGTTTTGCCGCTACCGCGGGCGTTCGTATCGTCGACTGGGATGCCGGAGCCAACGGCGTGCAGACCTTCAGGTTGGTCACGCCCATGGGTGAGGTGTCCGTGCGACTGCCGCTCCTTGGTCGGCACAACGCCGTGAACGCCGCCGGCGCTGCCGCTGCGGCGCTGGCGGCTGGCGCCTCACTGGAGGATGTTGCGGCGGGCCTGGCGGCCGTCGAGGCAGTGCCGGGGCGTCTAGTCATGCGTACTGCCATTGGCGGCGCCCGCCTCATCGATGACACCTATAACGCCAACCCGAGCAGTGTCGCCGTGGGTCTGGACCTGCTGGCGTCTTACGGCGGTGACCGCTGGTTGGTGCTGGGCGAGATGGGTGAACTGGGCGAGCACACCGCGGCAGCACATACCGCGGCAGGTGAATTGGCGCGCGCCGCTGGCGTCTCCCGTCTGTTTGCGCTCGGCGCTCCGACCAAGCTGTCGGCTGTGGCCTTCGGAGTCGGCGCTGAGTGTTATGCCTCGGGCGAAGCTCTCTCGCAGTCTTTGGCCACTGCGTTGCGTGCACACGGTGCGCCGCAGGAGGTAACCGTTTACGTGAAGGGTTCCCGGATGAACCGCCTCGAGAAGGTGGTGGCCGCAGTGCTGGCCGGGCAGGGGGAAGGGGTAACGAATGCTGCTTGAACTCTCGCGCTGGCTCACCCAGTATCACACCGGCTTCAAGGTGTTTGGCTATCTAACGCTGCGCGCCATTCTCGCGGCGTTGACTGCGCTAATCATCTCGTTGCTGGTCGGGCCGCGCGTGATTGAGTGGTTGAAGAACAAGCGGGTGCGCAACGACCCGCGCGACTATGTCCCCGCCGGTGGCGAGGGCGGTACGGTGACGGGTGGCAACATCAAACGCCATACCCCGACCATGGGCGGCGCTCTCATTCTGGTGGCGATGACTTGCAGCACGCTGCTTTGGTCGGATCTGGGCAATCGCTTTGTCTGGACGGCGCTTACGGTGACGCTGGTGTTTGGCGCCGTAGGTTTCTACGACGACTATCTCAAGGTCATCAAGGGTGATGCCGCCGGCATGCCTTCGCGTTGGAAGTATTTCTGGCAGAGCGTGGCGGGCCTAGGGGCTGCTTTTTTCTTGTTGGTGAGTGGCACCGTGGATGCTTCGACCAGCTTGTATGTTCCCTTTTTCAAGGACGCTGTGCTGCCATTGGGCAGTGTCGGTTTCGTCGTTCTTACCTATTTCGTCATCGTTGGTACCAGCAACGCGGTGAACCTGACGGATGGCCTTGACGGTTTGGCCATCATGCCAGCCGTGATGGTGGCAGGTGCGCTGGGTGTGTTTGCCTATGCCTCCGGTAACGCCGTGTTCGCGCAGTATCTGCTCATTCCTCACATCCCGGGTAGCGGCGAGTTGCTCATCTTCTGCGCCACACTGGTTGGTTCCGGGCTGGGCTTCCTGTGGTTTAACACCTACCCAGCGCAAGTGTTCATGGGCGATATCGGGGCGCTTGCGCTGGGCGGCGCACTCGGCGTGGTCGCCGTGGTTGTCCGTCAGGAAATCGTGCTGTTCATCATGGGCGGCGTGTTCGTGCTGGAGACGGTGTCCGTAATCCTGCAGGTTGCATCTTTCAAGCTCACGGGTAAGCGCATCTTCCGCATGGCGCCCATCCATCATCACTTCCAGTTGAAGGGTTGGGCCGAGCCGAAGGTCATCGTGCGCTTCTGGATTATCTCCTTCGTGCTGGTGCTCACCGGCCTTGCTGCCCTGAAGGTTCGCTGACCCGAATGAACCAGCAGCGTATTCCGGCTTCTCTCGTGGTGGGTCTCGGCAAGAGCGGTGTCTCTGCCGTGCGCTGGCTGGTGGCGCATGGTGTCCGTGTCCGCGCTACGGACTCGCGCGAGGCGCCTCCGGGGCTTGCGGCGGTAGAGGCGCTGTTGTCGCCAGCGGATCTATTCCTTGGTCGCTTTGCTGAAGAGGCTTTGGAGGGCATCGACCAAGTGGTGCTGTCGCCGGGGTTGCCGCGGACGCTGCCGCTGCTGACCTTGGCCGCCGCCCGCGGTCTCCCGGTAGTCGGCGACCTCGAACTTTTCGCGTTGCAGGCCAATGCAGCTGGTGTTCCGGTAGTCGGTATTACGGGTACCAACGGTAAAAGCACCGTGACCACTCTGGTTGGCGAGATCGCGCGTGAGGCCGGTATTGATGCCGGCGTGGGCGGCAACCTCGGCGAGCCGGCCTTGGATTTACTGCGGGCTGGTCGACAACTGTATGTAGTCGAATTGTCGAGCTATCAGTTGGAGTCCTGCCCCTCGCTGCGCTGTGCAGCGGCTACGGTGCTCAACGTTTCGCCAGACCATCTTGACCGCTACGGCACCATGGCCGCCTATGCGGCTGCCAAGGCGCGCATCTTTGCCGGTGCGGGTGTCGCGGTGATAAACGCTGAGGATCCTGCCGTGGTCGCCATGCCGACCGGGCGCCGCGTTACCTTCTCGTTGCAAGCGGCTGGCGACTATCACGTTGGTCAACACGCTGATGCCGAATGGCTTATTGCCAATGGCGAGGCGGTACTGCCGCTGTCGGCGCTGCGTATTCCCGGGTTGCACAACGCAGCCAATGCACTAGCTGCCTTGGCGCTGGCTGATGGTGTGGGTCTGCCGCGGAGCGCGGCAATCGCCGTACTACGCCAATTCACGGGCCTGCCGCATCGTGCGCAGTGGGTGGGGGAGCGGCGCGGCGTGGTTTATATCGACGACTCCAAGGGCACCAACATCGGTGCCACGCTGGCCGCTGTTGAAGGCCTCCGTGGTCCGTTGGTCGTCATCGCCGGGGGCGATGGTAAGGGACAGGATTTTGCCCCCTTGGCAGCCGCCTTCCGTGGCAAGGTTCGTAAAACCATAGTGATTGGCCGCGATGGCCCGGCTGTAGCTGCTGCCCTGAGCGGCGCGTGTGCAGTGCAGTCTTGCAAGACGCTGCCCGAGGCCGTCGACGCCGCGGCATTGGCGGCGGAGCCTGGCGACATCGTGCTGCTTTCACCAGCCTGCGCCAGTCTCGATATGTTCCAGGACTATGCGCACCGCGGGCGAGTGTTCGCCGCGGCAGTCGGGGAGTTGCCGGCATGATCGCAGCGCTCTTGGAACGACTGCAATCGCTAGCGCCAGATGCGCTGCGTTCGCCCATCGCGCGTCAGTTGGGCCCTCGTGCTCGTTCTGCGCGCATGGCGTGGGACAGGGTGACCATCATCTGTGTCGCATTGTTGCTGCTCATTGGCTTGGTCATGGTCACGTCGGCTTCGATATATACCGTTGGCCAAGGTGGTGACCCTTTCAGTTACTTGAAGCGTCAGTTGCTTTCGGCAGTATTTGGATTGATTGGTGCGGTCTGGGTGTTCCGTCGTCCCGTTGAGACTTTGGAGCGGCTCGGGCCCTTGCTGCTATGGATTGCACTGGCGGGACTGGTGGTCGTGCTGGTACACGGGCTCGGTACAGTGGTGAATGGAAGCCGACGCTGGATTCGCGTCTGGATCTTCAATTTCCAGTGGTCGGAAGCAGCGCGCTTGCTCATTGTGCTGTGGCTCGCCAGCTACGTCGTACGGCGCGAAGAACCTTTTCGTAACACTTTGAAAGGCTTTCTGCTCCCGATGGGCTGCGTTGGCGCTGCGGCTGCACTCATGCTAATGGAGCCTGACATGGGTGCGGCGGTGGTACTCGTCATGGTGTGCCTGGGCCTCATGTTCCTCGCTGGCGCGCGCTTGCTGCACTGTGCTGCCGTGGCGGGTCTCGGTGCAGGTTTCGGCACCCTGCTGGTGCTATTTGCGCCTTATCGCATGAAACGCGTCATCGGCTTCACTGATCCTTTTCAGCATGCTCAGGATATCGGCTACCAGTTGGTGCAATCGCTCATCGGTATCGGGCGGGGTGAGTGGTTCGGTGTTGGCCTCGGCGAGAGCGTACAGGCGAAGTATTACCTGCCAGAGGCTCATACCGATTTCGTATTCGCTATTCTGGCTGAGGAATTCGGTTTCCTCGGCATTGTGGTTGTCGTCAGCCTGTTCGTCGTGCTTTCGGTGCGTGCTCTGTTGCTGTGCCGCCGTGCCATGCAGCAGGGCAAGAAATTTCATGCCTATGTGGCCGGCGCCTTCGGTTTGTGGATTGGTTTCCAATCGCTGATTAACATGGGCGTGACGATGGGCATTCTGCCTACCAAGGGTTTGACGCTGCCGTTGGTGTCGTTTGGTCGCAGCAGCTTGTTGGTGACCCTCGTCTGGGTCGGCATCATGCTGCGCATCTACCACGAGGTAGTCGGTGTGCAGCGCACGGTGGTGCGCGCTCCCTTGGGTGTGGCTGGTGCAAACAATGTCGCGAGCGCGGCTGTAGCCGAGGTGGGCGCATGACCGTAGCCCACGCGCCTTCGTTTCCGCATGTGGTCGTCATGGCAGGCGGTACCGGCGGTCATGTGTTTCCGGCACTGGCTGTGGCGCAGGTGCTGCTCGCGCGTGGTTGCTCGGTCAGTTGGCTGGGGACGCGACAGGGTATCGAGGCCAGGCTGGTGCCGGCGTCCGGTATCCCCGTGGATTGGCTCGATATCGGTGGACTGCGTGGCAAAGGCTGGCAGGGTTGGCTTGCAGCTCCGTGGCGCCTCGGCAAAGCCGTCGCACAAGCTTTCGCTGCCTTGCGGGTTCGTCGCCCGGCGGTGGTGCTCGGGCTGGGGGGCTTCGTCGCTGGCCCCGGTGGGCTGGCCGCCCGTCTTGCGGGCATCCCGTTGGTGGTTCACGAACAGAACGCCATCGCCGGACTGACGAATCGTTCGCTGGCATTGCTCGCGCAACGGGTGTTGGCGGCTTTCCCCACGGCATTTCCCCCCGGGCGTGCCACGGTGACTGGAAATCCCGTTCGCGCCGACATTTCCGCACTGCCTGCGCCCGCAGTGCGCTTTGCCACTCGCCAAGGTGTGGCGCGCGTGTTTGTTTTTGGTGGTAGCCAAGGCGCGCTCGCCATCAACCGTTTGTTGCCGGCAGCACTGGGTGTGCTGCCGCAGGACTTACGGCCAACGGTCCTCCATCAGGCGGGTCGTGGCGATGAGCGCGTGACTGCTGTGCGTGCTGCCTATGCTGCTGCCGGAATCGTGGCCGAAGTCCGCGAGTTCGTGGAAGACATGGCTGCGGAATATGCCGCTGCGGACCTCGTGGTCTGCCGCGCCGGCGCACTAACCATCTCTGAACTTGCTGCGGCCGGTGTTGGTGCGGTGTTGCTGCCCTTATCGACCGCCGTAGATGACCATCAGACCGCCAACGCTGCTTGGCTGGTGTCGGCCGGTGCCGCAGTGCGGATTGACGAGCGTGGGTTGACGGCTGCGGCGCTTGGCGCGCAGTTGGCACAAGTTCTGGCGGCCGGCCGTGAAGGCTGGCTTCGTATGGCCGAAGCTGCCCGCAGCTGCGCTATCACCGATGCCGCCGAGAAGGTCGCGGACATCTGCTTAGAGGAAGCCCGGTAAATGAGGGACCGCATGCGGCGTATCCAGCGTATTCACTTTGTCGGCATCGGTGGTGCCGGTATGGGTGGTATTGCCGAAGTGCTGCTGACGCAGGGCTATGCGGTGCAAGGCTCAGACCTCAAGACCAACGCTATGACGGCGCGTCTCGAGCGACAGGGCGCGCGCATCTTGTTGGGTCATCAGGCGGAGAATGTCGACGGCGTGGATGTAGTGGTGGTCTCCAGTGCCATTAACCGCGAGAACCCCGAGGTGGCAGCGGCGCTAGCGCGGCGCGTACCAGTGGTCAAGCGCGCCGAGATGCTCGCTGAGTTGATGCGCTTCCGGTCGGGTATTGCGGTTGCGGGTACGCACGGCAAGACCACTACCACTAGCCTTGTGGCGAGCGTCTTGGCGGAAGGGGGTCTCGATCCGACTTTCGTGATTGGTGGGCGCTTGAAGAGCGCCGATGCCAATGCGCGTTTGGGCCGTGGCCAGTATCTGGTGGCCGAGGCCGACGAAAGCGACGCCTCGTTCATCCACCTGCAGCCGGTCATGGCCATTGTCACCAATATCGACAATGATCATCTGTCGACGCACGACGGCGATTTCGAGCGCCTGAAGCAGAGCTTCGTCGACTTCCTGCTCAATCTGCCGTTCTGGGGCCTGGCCGTCCTGTGCGCCGAAGATGAGCATTTGAAGGGTATTCGGGAAACGCTGTCCCGCCCGTTTGTCACCTATGGCATCGATGGCGAGGCGGACTATCAGGCTGTGAATATCGAGCGTCGTGGGCTGCAGTCGCGCTTCCGCGTGCTGCGGGCGGGGTATGCGCCGCTGGATGTGACGCTGAATCTCCCCGGCCGGCATAACGTGCTGAATGCTTTGTCTGCCATTGCCATAGCCACGGAGCTCGAGGTCGAGGATGCGGCCATTGTCCGCGCCTTGGCCCAGTTCCAGGGTATCGATCGTCGCTTGCAGCAACTAGGCGAGGTCGTCACGCCCCGCGGCACGGTGACGCTGGTAGACGACTACGGTCACCATCCCACCGAAGTGGCGGCGACGCTCGAGGCGGTGCGGCAGGGTTGGCCCGAACGCCGTTTGGTGCTGGCGTTCCAGCCGCATCGCTATTCCCGCACACGCGATCTGCTTGACGATTTTGCACGGGTGCTTTCCGTGACCGACGTCCTGCTGGTGACCGAGGTTTATGCGGCGGGTGAGGCCCCCATCGCTGGGGCTGATGGTCGTGCTATTTGTCGGGCCGTCCGCTCCCGCGGGCATGTCGAGCCGGTGTTCGTGCCGCGTGTGGAAGAACTGCACCTAGCGCTGGCAGATGTTCTGCAGGACGGCGATGTGGTGGTGACGATGGGCGCCGGGCACATCGGTGCCGTCGCGCATGATTTGCCCATGCGGCTGAAGGGGGGCTTGGCTTGAGCGTGCGCCGTTCCCTGTTGCCGCCATCGCTGGAGTGGGCTGCCGAGTTCCACGGCCGTCTGCGCGCGGACGAACCCATGTCGCGCCACACCTCATGGCATGTTGGCGGTCCGGTGGATTGGTGGTTCGCACCACGTGATCTCACGGACCTGCGTTCCTTCCTGCGCGCTCTGCCGCGCGAGATTCCCGTGCACTGGATTGGCTTGGGTAGCAATCTGCTGGTGCGCGACGGTGGCTTGCGTGGTGCCGCCATTGCGCTGCATGGAGTGCTCACCCGCATCGATCGGCTCAGCCAGACCGTCATTCATTGCGAGGCCGGCGTGCCGTGCGCCCGCATCGCCAAGCAATGCGTCAAGTGGGGCCTGGGTCCTGCCTCTTTCTTTGCTGGCATTCCCGGCACCCTTGGCGGTGCACTGGCCATGAACGCGGGTGCGTGGGGCGGCGAGACCTGGCCCCATGTCGAGGAAGTCACCGTCGTTGGTCGGGATGGCTCCGTGCGTACACGGCAGGCATCCGAGTATCAGTGGGGATACCGCCATGTGACGCTACCCGTGGCGGATGAAGCCTTCATCGCAGCTCGTCTTCAGTTGCAGCCCCACCCGGAAGCTTCGAACGACGAAATCAAGGTGCTGCTGGACCGTCGTCGTGACACTCAACCCATCGGCGAGTGGAGTGGCGGTTCCACTTTCACCAACCCCCCTGGGGACCACGCGGCGCGACTCATCGAGACCGCGGGGCTGAAGGGGTTTCGTCAGGGTGGCGCTGTGGTGTCACTGAAGCATGCCAACTTTCTGGTGAACGAAGGTCAGGCTACGGCAGCAGATATTGAAGGGCTGATTGCCCACGTGCGCGCGGAAGTGTTGCGCGTCCATGGCGTGGAGTTGAGCACTGAAGTGCGAATTGTCGGAGAGCCAGCATGAGTTTCCTGAAGTCCACTGGTCTGGCCTTCCGCAGCGTCACTGACCCGGGTGAGTTTGGTCGTGTGGCAGTGCTTTATGGCGGTGCCTCCGCAGAACGTGCAGTGTCTTTGCGCAGCGGAACTGCGGTATTGGACGCCTTGGTGGCGCGCGGCGTGGATGCCCACGGCATCGATCCGGCAGAAGTCGAGATCGGGGAATTGGCGCGAGCCGGCTTCGATCGTGTGTTCATCGTGCTGCATGGTCCGGGTGGTGAAGACGGTGCCATGCAAGGGGCGCTGGAATGGCTCGGCCTGCCTTACACCGGCAGTGGTGTCATGGGCTCCGCCATCGGCATGGACAAATTGCGCACCAAGCAACTGGCAACGTCAGTGGGTGTCGGCACGCCGAAGTGGTTGCCGGTGGTGGCGGGCACCGATCCTGACGCCGTAGTGGCAGTTCTTGGTTTGCCGCTGATCATCAAGCCGGCGACGCAGGGTAGTTCCGTGGGTATGTCGAAGGTAACCGACGCGGGCCAGATGGCCGGTGCCATTGCTGCTGCCTTGGAACACGACCCGGTGGCTATCGCGGAAAGTTGGATTACCGGACGGGAATACACCGTGCCGGTGCTGCAGGGTGAAGCCCTACCGTCCATCCGTATCGAAACGCCGCGCGGTTTCTACGACTACGAGGCGAAGTACCACTCGAACGATACCCAGTACCACTGCCCCAGTGGGCTTGATGCACCCGCCGAGGCGCAACTGCGCAGTCTGGCCCTGCGCGCCTTTACCGCGGTTGGTTGCGCTGGTTGGGGTCGCGTTGACTTCATGGTGGGTGCTGATGATGTGCCCTTGATGCTTGAGGTGAACACCGTTCCCGGCATGACGGCCAAGAGCTTGGTACCCATGGCGGCACGCGCTGCGGGTATCGATTTCGAGGAGCTGTGCTGGCGTGTCCTGGAAACCTCGTTCTCGCGCGAACGCGCCGTTACGAGCGTGGAGGCTTGATGTCACTGAGTCTGCTGTTTGCCCCGTTCCAGCGCTGGCTTGTCCGGCGTGAACGCGCACGCGTGCGGCAGGCGGCGCAGGGAGGCCAGGATGAGGCCCCGGTGACGATTGATTGGCTTGCTTGGGGCCGCCGTATGGCGATTCCAGTCGTCGCATTGGTGGGCTTGGGTGGCCTGCTGCTGCTGATGAATCACCCTGTCGAGCAAGTGCGTATCGAGGGCACCTTCCAGCGCGTCAACTCGGGCGATGTGGAAAGTGTGGTGCGGCATGTTTTGCGGGGGGGGTTCGTCACGGCAAATCTGGGCGAACTGCGGACCCGTCTTGAGGAATTGCCTTGGGTGGACCGTGCGCGGTTGGCCCGTCGCTGGCCCAGTGGGTTAGTGGTTGAAGTGACGGAACAGGTTCCCGCCGCACGTTGGGGTGAGGATGGTCTGTTGAATGCCCGCGGCGAGGTTTTCGTCGTTGGCGTGCAGCATCCGCCTGCGGAGTTGCCAGTGCTGTCGGGCCCTGCTGGTACTGAAAGCCAGGTAGCACAACGGTTTTTCTCGGTGCAAGCGCGTCTCGGTGAGCGTGGACTGAGAGTCTCCGCCATGCGTCTTGATGCACGCGGTGCGTGGACCTTGGAACTCATGGATGGCTTAGAGGTGCGTTTCGGACGCCGTCAAGTCGATGAGCGAATTCAGCGCTTCCTGGATGTAGCGGCGGGTGTGGTTCAGCCACGCGTGGCGGAGATCCATTACGTCGATATGCGTTATAGCAACGGTTTTTCTATCGGCTGGCGTGGGCAAGTAGCTACGTCGGCCGGGGATGGTCAGTCAGATGTCTAAGCGAACAGAACGGAATCTCATTGTCGCCCTCGATATCGGCACCTCTAAAGTGGTGGCGCTGGTGGGTGAACTGAAGGCGGACGGGTCGCTGGAAGTGGTCGGCTTAGGGTCGCAGCCTTCCCGCGGACTCAAGCGTGGTGTGGTGGTCAACATCGACTCCACTGTCCAGTCCATCCAGCGCGCGGTCGAGGAAGCGGAGTTGATGACGGGCGTGCAGATTAATTCGGTCTACACCGGCATTGCCGGCAGCCATGTGCGCAGCCTCAACTCCTCCGGTGTTGTTGCCATCCGCGACAAGGAAGTGTCCCACGTGGACATCGCGCGCGTCATGGAGGCAGCGGGGGCGGTGGCGCGTCCGCAAGACCAGCGCATCCTGCACGTTATCCCGCAGGAATACATCATCGACAATCAAGATGGCATCCGTGAGCCCATCGGCATGTCGGGCGTGCGTCTTGAGGCCCGAGTGCATGTGGTCACCTGTGCTGACAGTGCCGCGCAGAACGTCATCAAGTGTGTCGAGCGCTGCGGGTTTGGGGTGGAAGAGATCATCCTCGAGCAGTGGGCTTCGAGCCATGCCTTGCTCACTGAAGACGAAAAAGAACTGGGCATCTGCCTAGTCGACATCGGCGGTGGTACTACCGATATCGCGGTGTTTACCGGCGGTGCTCTGCGTCATACCGCGGTCATTCCCTTGGCTGGCGATCAGGTCACCAACGACATTGCCGTGATGATGCGCACGCCGACGCCGCACGCCGAAGATATCAAGTTGAAGTACGCCTGCGCGCTCAGTCAGATGACTAACATCGACGAGACCATCGAGGTCCCCAGCGTGGCTGGTCGTCCGCCGCGTCGCCTGGCTCGACAGATGCTGGCCGAGATTGTGCAGAAGCGTTACGAGGAGCTGTTCCGCTTCGTGCAGGACGAGTTGCGTCGTTCCGGTTATGCCGAGGCTATCGCCGCCGGCATCGTGCTCACGGGCGGCAGTTCCAAGATGGAAGGTGCGGTCGACCTCGCCGAGGAATATTTCCACGTGCCGGTGCGCCTTGGCGTGCCCACGGGCGTTTCCGGCGTAGGTGACGTGGTTCGCAACCCCACCTATGCCACGGCGGTGGGGCTACTACTTTACGGTCGCCAAAACATGGAACCCGCCGGGGTGCTACCGCCTTTGGCCGGAAAGATGGCTGGCGCACTTGGCCGCATCAAGGGCTGGTTGGCCGGCCATCTCTGAATTTTTGAAGGGGCGGGGCCGCTCACGGACGGGCCCCATAGTTGATTCACGGGAAAGCGAGGAGACAGACATGACATTCGAACTGATGGACGCCTACAGCCAGAGCGCGGTCATCAAGGTGCTTGGCGTCGGTGGCGGTGGCGGCAATGCCGTCTCGCACATGGTCGCCAGTGGCATCGAAGGTGTGGACTTCATTTGCATCAACACCGACGCCCAAGCGCTGAAACACAGCAAGGTCAAAGCCTCGCTGCAGATCGGCTGCAATATCACCAAGGGCCTCGGCGCTGGCGCCGACCCCGAAGTGGGCCGTCAAGCCGCCATGGAAGACCGTGACCGCATTATCGAGCTCATCGAGGGCTGCGACATGCTGTTCATCACGGCCGGCATGGGTGGCGGTACCGGCACGGGTGCGGCGCCCGTTGTCGCTCAGGTCGCGAAGGAACTGGGTATTCTCACGGTGGCCGTGGTCACCAAGCCCTTCGGCATGGAGGGCAAGCGTCGCGGCAGCATTGCCGATCAGGGCATTGCCGAGCTTGCCAAGCACGTCGATTCGCTGATTACCATTCCCAATCAGAAGCTGCTCAGTGTTCTCGGGCCCTCGACTACGCTGTTGGACGCCTTCAAGTCTGCCAACACCGTGCTGCAGGGGGCGGTGCAGGGCATCGCAGAACTCATCACGCGTCCGGGTCTCATTAACGTTGACTTCGCGGACGTTCGTACCGTGATGTCCGAGACTGGCATGGCGATGATGGGTACCGGTTTTGCCACCGGCGAAGACCGCGCGACCCGCGCAGCAGAAATGGCCGTGTCGAGCCCGTTGCTCGAGGACATCAACCTGGCTGGCGCACAGGGCGTGCTGGTGAATGTCACCTGCGGCCTGGATCTGTCGATCGGCGAATTTGAAGAAGTCGGCAATACCGTCAAGGCCTATGCCAGCGACGATGCCACGGTGGTGGTGGGCACGGTTATCGACCCCGAATTGCTGGGCGGCGAACTCCGCGTCACCGTCGTTGCCACCGGGCTTGGCCGTGCGGTGGCTACCCAAGTCCTCCCGTCGCCCGTCGTGCATCGCACGACCCAAGACACGGGCTTGCGGGTGGTCCGTCAACCGGCTGCGCCCGCACCTGCACCGATCGCGGTCGGCGTGCCTTCGGTGGTCGGCCAGATGGCCGCCGCCCAAGGTGGTGGGGATTGGTCGCAGTACGACCGGCCGGCAGCGCGTCGTGTGCCGATGAAGGCGGCCGTGGGTGATGGTCTGCGTAGCGACGGCGGGTGGGACGAGGACATGTTAGATGTCCCGGCGTTCCTGCGCCGCCAGGCGGACTGACCGCACTTTTTGGCGAAGAAGAACGATCTTTCCCGTGCTTTCCCGTCAGCATCGGCCAGGAGGCTGGTGCTGACGGGCTTCTCTCCGGTGGACCACGGTCTAGTCGTGAACCGGTTCCCAGTCACGATACCCCGCGGTTGAGGGGGGTATCCCTGCGTGATACCCTTAAAAAGTCATGCTCAACCAGCGCACTTTGAAGAACGCCATTCGCGCCACCGGCGTGGGTTTGCACACTGGCCAGAAGGTCCTCATGACCCTGCGCCCGGCGCCGACCAATACCGGCATCGTGTTTCGCCG